>JAYTLP010000126.1:0-11447 GCA_043729375.1 Myxococcales bacterium | reverse complement strand
CCCGCAGCGCCGACGACTTCGCCGACGAGCCGCGCTACGAGGGTCGCCGTCGCGAGCTGCTGGAGCGCTGGGAGAACGAGCTCGAGCGCGCCTTCCACGGCGAGGCCGACCACCCCATCTTCATCGCGCTCGCCGACACCGTCGAGAAGCGCGAGCTGCCCATCACGCCGCTCCGGGACCTCCTCAACGCGTACGTCATCGACCTGTCGGTGAAGCGCTACGCGACGGCTGCGCAGCTCGAGCGCTACTGCGGCCTCGCAGCCCAGCCCATGGGTCGGCTCTTCCTGCACCTCTTCGGTCAGGATGATCCCGCGCTCCAGCGCTTCAGCGACGAGCTCTGCACCGCGATGCAGATCGCCAAGATCTGCCACGACGTCGCGTCCGACGCGCAGCGCGACCGTGTGTACCTGCCTGCCGACGATCTGCGGCACTTCGGCGTCACCCAGGCGATGCTTCACGAGAAGACCGCCTCGTCCGAGCTCCGCGACCTCGTTCGCTACCAGCTCTCCCGCGCGCGTAGCCTCTTCGAGCGCGGCCGTCCGCTCATCGAGCGTCTCCGCCGCATCGACGCGCAGCTCGCGTTCCAGGTCGCGCTCGTCTGCTACTCGAGCGAGCGGCTGCTCGACCTCATCGAGGCAGCCGATCACGATGTCCTCGGCAGGCGTCCGCGCCTCGGGCCCGCCGACAAGATCGCGATTCTCGAGCGCGCCACACAGGTGCGCTGGCCGGACGCCAGCCTCCCGGCCTGACACGAAGAAACACCCGAAAGGGACCGTCTCACCGCAGCTCGGCCTCGCTTGTGACCCGCCGGCCGGCGCGGTAGAAGGCAGCCCGCATGAGCCAGCAGCACGACGGATCGATGTTGAAGAGCCTCGCGAGCGCGGCGAAGTTCTGCCGAAAACTCACGTCTCGCTCCGAGTCGAACTTCGCCTACGCGTTCCTCTTCCTGCCGCCCACGCACCGCGCGGCGCTCGAGGCCGTCTACGCGTTCTGCCGGCTGGTGGATGACGTCGTGGACGAGGAAGCGCCCCTCGACCAGAAGCTCGCCGGCCTTCAGCGGTGGCGCGACGAGCTCGAGCTCGTGTACGGACCGGGCACGCCGCACGACCCCGTAGGCACTCGGCTCGAGGAGGCCCTCGCGCACTTTCCCATCCGTCGCGAGGACATGGAGGCCATCATCGATGGCTGCGCCATGGACGTGGAGCGCGATCGCTACGACTCGTGGGACGAGCTGCGGACGTACTGTTACCGCGTTGCCTCGGCGGTCGGCCTCATGTGCATCGAGATCTTCGGTTACTCCTCGGAATCGGCGCGGCAGTACGCCATCGATCTCGGGATCGCGCTCCAGCTCACCAACATCGTGCGCGACGTCGCCGAGGATGCTCACCGCGGCCGTATCTATCTACCCAAGGAAGACCTTGCGCGCTTCGGGGTAGCCGAAAGCGAGTTCACCACCACAACCGGTTTGCCGTCGCAGAACATGGTGAACCTCCTCCGCTTCGAGGCCGATCGCGCCCGCACGCACTACCTCCGCGCTCGCGCTGCCGTCGGTCAGGACGAGAAGCGCCGCCTCGTCATCGCCGAGATCATGGGTGACATTTACTACGCTATCCTCGAGCGCATCGAGCAGAGCGGCTTCGACGTGTTCCGCGGCAAGCAGACCATCCGCCGTCGCCGGAAGATGGCCATCGCCGTGCGCAACTTCGCAGGCGCCAAGCTCGGCCGCCTCCTGCATTCGTTTTCTCGGTGACGCAGCCGGCCTTGCCGCGCCATCGCGGTCACTTCTTGCGGAGCGCCTCGAGCGCGCGCAGGTGCTCGCCGATCTGGCGCTCTCGCCCCTGATCGCTCGGGGTGTAGATGGGCGTGCCGCGGATCGCATCGGGGAGGTACTCGGCGGGGACGTAATGGCCCTCGAAGTCGTGCGGGTACTTGTAGCCGACGCCGTGGCCCGCGGACTTCTCGCGCTGCGTCGGTGCGTTGCGGAGCTCGAGTGGGACCGGTAGCGTGCCGCGCTCGGTGACGAGGCGACGGGCCGCTGCGTAGGCGGTGAGCGCGCTGTTCGACTTCGGCGCAGCCGCAAGATACGCCGCGGCCTGGGTCATCGCGAGCGTGCCCTCGGGTAGCCCGACCAGGCGCACCGCGTCCGTCGCCGCGATGGCAACGCGCAGTGCCTCGGGATCCGCGTTGCCGATGTCTTCCGACGCGAAGATCACCATGCGACGCAACACGAAGATCGGGTCCTCGCCCGCCTCGATCATCCGGGTCATCCAGTAGATCGACGCATCCGGGTCGGACCCGCGCATCGACTTGATGAACGCGGACACGACTGCGTAGTGCTGGTCGCCGTCCTTGTCGTAGACCAGCGTCTTCTTCTGCAGCGACTCCTCGAGTCGCGCGCGGTCGACGGTACCGCCCTGCCCCGCGAGCTGCGACGCGAGCTCGAGGGTCTGCAAGGCACGGCGCGCATCGCCGTCGGCCTCGTCGGCCAGGAGGTCGCGCACGTCATCGCTCATCTGCAGCGCGAGCTTGCCGAGGCCGCGCGCTTCATCGGCGAGCGCGCGATCGACGAGCTGCCGCAGGTCGCCGTGCGCGAGCGACTCGAGCCGCACGACGCGCGCGCGACTCAGCAGCGCGGCGTTGACCTCGAACGACGGGTTCTCGGTGGTCGCGCCGATGAGCGTCACGGTGCCAGCCTCGACGTGCGGCAGAAGCGCGTCCTGCTGCGCCTTGTTGAAGCGGTGAATCTCGTCGACGAAGAGGACCGTCTTCGCGCGGTGCTCCGCGAGGTGACGTCGTGCCTCCTCGACGGTCTCGCGCAGCTCCTTGATGCCGGCACTCACGGCCGACAGCAACACGAAGCGCGAGCGCCCCGCGAGGATCCGCGCGAGCGTGGTCTTTCCCGTGCCGGGTGGACCGTAGAGGATCATCGACGGCAGCGCCCCCGAGGCGGCCGCGCGCTCCAGCATGCGCCCCTTGTCGAGCAGGTGCCGCTGTCCAACGACCTCCTCGAGCGTGCGCGGTCGCATGCGCTCCGCCAGAGGCTGGCCGAAACCACTCCTGTCGAGCGCACGGTCGAACAGATCGTCGGTCACGACGCCTCTCCCATCAGCACCGAGACCAGCTCGGCCGCCGTGGGCCGCCGCCCGGGATCTCGCGCCACACACCGCTCGAGGAGCTCGGCGAGCGCAGGCGACAGCCACGGCGCGACCGTCGAGAACCGCCGCAGCTCCGCGCGACGAGACAACAGGTGTGCATCGGGCCTGGTGTCGAGCGCGACGCCCCCGACGACCTGGTATGCGATGAGACCGAACGCGAACAGGTCGGCAGCCGGCCCTGCGGGGCCAGTGCCCGTGAGCAGCTCGGGCGCCATGTACAGCGGCGTGCCCATGAGCGCGCCGGTCTGCGTGAGGGGCGGCGTGGCCATGACGGCCGGTGCATCCATCGTCGCCGCGAGAGCCGCGCCGGCTGGCACGCACCCACCGGCACTCATGAACACGGGCTGCGAGCCGGCGATATCGACGATCGACCCCGCGATGCCGAAGTCGGCCACCTTGGCAAACGGCCCCGGGGCCACGAGGATGTTTGCCGGCTTGAGGTCCCGGTGCACGACGCCGCCCGCATGCACGGCCGCGAGCGCCGAGGCAACGTGACACATGATCGTGAGCGCAAAGGTCTTGTCCCCGAAGGAGCCGCGCAGCTCCTCGAGCGAGCTGCCGTCGACGAGCTCCATGACGAGGTACAGCTCTCCGCTGGAGCTGACGTCGACGTCCAGCACGCGGACCACGTGGGGATGGTCGATGCTCGCAGCCAGCTCCGCCTCGCGCGTGAGGCGCTGCAGGGCCTCCGGGCGAACGCGCCCGCGAATGATCTTGGCCGCGAGCGAGTGCCCGTCGTCGAGCCGCTCGACGCGATAGACCTCGCCCATGGCGCCCGCGCCGAGCCGCTCGGACACTCGGTAGCGATCGCCGAGCACGGTCCCGGCCATCAGCATCGACTGCCCCTCGCCGGCGAGCTTGCGCAGCGCCACGGAGAGCTCGCGCGACCGGTCGCCGACCTTGCGACGGAGCTCCTCGTTCAGCCGGCCTTCCTCGACGACCCGCTGCCGGAGCTGGGCGTTCAGCTCGGCCTGGGTGAGGAGGAGGCGATTGTGATCACGACTGAGGACGTACGCCTGCGTGGTGACGACGATGAGCAGGCTCGCGCACGTGAGCTGGACTCCGCCAAGGAGCGTCCCGTAGCCGAACGTCGTGTACAGGTCGATGAAGCCGCAGAGGCCGATGAAAGCCCAGCCGAGCGCGATCCACGTGAGCTCGGCCGAGGGCGCACCGCTCCTGCGCAGCTTGACCGCCGCGTAGGAGAGATAGCCTGTCCCCACGAGGAGACCGAGGAGCAGCGTCACCTCCCAGCCGCGCCGGACGTAGCTTCCCATCACGAGCGGGAAGCCGACCGCGATCGCGAGGATGGCCCAGCGACTCCAGGGATGGAGCGAAGGCAGGCCGACGTAACCGCGCGCGAGCTGGATGCTGGCCCGCACCGCGACGAGCATACCCACGACGACGCACACGATGTCCCGGTTGCCGACCAGTGGCTGCAAGAGCCCCAGCTGACACGCCGAGAAGAGCGCCGCTCCGAGTGCAAAGTAGCCGACCTCGGCGTTCTTGTCCGCTTCGCCGCACATCCTCGTCGCCTTCGACGAGACCAGGTGGAGAAAGAAAAACACGAGCGCTATCGTGAGCAGCGCCGCCAGGCTGAGCCACCGCGTGCCGAGGGTGAAGATCCGGACCGTGCGCGTCCAGCTGTCGCCCCACTGAGTTGCCGAGAGACGCGGCACGGTGTCGAACCAGGTCGACTGCGACCACACGTTCTGGACGACGAGGCGCAGGTGCAGGGGTGCGCTCGTATCGCGCGCATCGATGCGCCAGCGATGCGGCGCGGTGACCCGGCTACGGTCGAAGTTGTGCTCGTCGAGCGAGGCCACCGGTCGTCCGTTCACCTCGAGCGCGACCGGCGTAGGGAGACGCGGGATCGCGAGCGTGAGGGTCTGTCCCCGCATCTCGGTTGCGACCGCCACGACAACCTCGAGCGCGTACGGCGTCGGCGCATCGCCGAGCCCGTGACCGAGGTGCGTCGGGAGGACGACCTGATGACGCTCGTCACCGATCTGCAGCTCCCAGGCTGTGAGCGGCTGCGTCGGAGTGGCGTCGAAGCACCCTGCGAGGAGGCCGACAAGAATGACGACGCCGGCTCTCATGTCAACGCTTGTACACCCGCGCCAGCGAGGAGAGCTGTCCTGTCGGCAGGAGCGAGAACCCCTCGACCACGCGACGCATCGCGGCGACGTTATCCTCGTGCCACAGGCTGATGACCGGAAGATCCTCCGCGAGGATCTTCTGGAGCTCCGCGTAGATCATGCGTCGGTGTCCACGATCGAGCTCGACCCGCCCGGCCGCGAGCAGACGATCGATCTCGGGGCTGCGATAGCGCACGCGGTTGCCACCCGCGTCGGGGTGCTCGCGCGTGGGGATGCGCGAAGACGCGAAGAAGTTCGTGTACAGGTCGGGCTCGGCGATCTCGGGGATCTGCATCGAGAACATCTGGTAATTGCCCGCCTTGATGTCGGAAAAGAAGGTCGAGAACTCCGCGGCTCGCACGTCCACGGCGATGCCCACCTGGGCGAGCTGAGCAGCGATGACCTGCGCCACCGCCACGCGAAAGCGGTTGGACGATGTCTTGTAGACGAGGGAGATGCGAGGCAAGGGGCCGTCGCCGTCTGGATCTTTCAGGCCGGCCTCGTCGAGCAGCCGCTTCGCTTCGGCCGGGTCGTAGGCCCATCGTCTGACGAGCGGTGGCCCGGCGTACGCCCAGTGGAAGGTGGGCAGCATCCCGGTGGCCATCACCGCACGTCCGCGCAGCTTGGTGCGGACGATCTGCTCGCGATCGATGGCGAGCGCAATCGCGCGCCGTACGCGAACGTCCTTCAGCGCAGGGTCGTCGAGGTTCAGTCCGATGTAGCTGTACACCGACGAGCGCGCTGTCAACACCTTGAGCTGGGGCTGGGCCTCGACGGCCTGTAGCAGGAGCGGCGAAATGGTGTTCTGCGTGATGTCCGCAGAGCCGCCGACGAGCGCGAGAAGCCGCGAGTTGTCGTCGCGAATCGTCCGGACCGTCAACAGCTTTTCTCGCGGCACGCCACCGAAGAAGTACTCGTTGCGGACGAAGTGAAAGGTGTCGCCGTCGCGGCTGCTCGGCACGAACGGACCCGCCCCGATGGGAAGGTCGCGCTGCGTGTGGCGCGGCTGGCCGGCGAGCGGGCGCGCAAAGATGCCGAAGTCGAGATCCGTGACGAACGGCGCGTGCGGGTGCGCAAGGTGGAACACGAGGTGCTTGTCGTCGATGAGCTCGACGTCGCGCAGTCCGTCGTCGATGAAGCGCTGGCGCAGGCGCGTGCCCAGGGCCGGGTCGCGCAGCTGCTCGAGCGTGTAGGCCACGTCGGCCGCGGTGACGCGCCGACCATCGGAGAACAGCGCTTCCCGCAGCGCCACACGCCAGGTGAGGTCACCGTCCGGCTCGACGCTCTCGGCGAGCTCCATCTTCGGCTCGACCGTCTCGTCGTCGACGGACACGAGCGGGGAGAACACGAGACGGGACAGCTTGAAGTCGTACGCACCGACGGCAAAGCGCGGGTCGATGGTCTGCGCGACCGTCTCGGTGACGACCACGAGCTCGTCGGCCGGCACCTGGCCGCTGCGGCACGCGGCACCGAGCACGACGAGGACGCAAAGGGCTGGAACGCGAAATGCGGCGCGCGTCCTGCTATCGTCCATCAGTGCGCTCACTCCTGTCCTCGACGCTGGCAGCGTCGCTCCTGCTGGCGTCGGCCGCCCGCGCGCAGACCCACGAGACCGACGAGGCCGTCGTGGCCTCGCCGAACGGGCCCGCGCAGCCGCGCCTCGAGGTGCCGGCTGCGCCCGAGCAGCGGCTCGCGTGGCTGAAGACGCAGATCGACACGCTGCTCCAGGACCCGGCGCTCTCCGGCGCGCACATCGGCATCGCCGTCACCGAGGTCGACTCGGGGCGCGTGCTCTACGGCCGCGGCGAAACCGAGCTGCTGAACCCCGCTTCCAACACGAAGCTGTTCACCACGGCCGCCGGGCTCGCGCTGCTCGGGCCCGAGTACCGCTGGAAGACCGTGGCGTACGCCGACGGCCCGGTGCAGAGCGGTGAGGTGAAGGGCAGGCTGTATCTGAAGGGTCACGGGGATCCGACGCTCGTCGTCGAGGACTTGTGGCGCATCGTAGCCGATCTGTGGGCCGGAGGTGTCCGACGCATCGCGGGTGACCTCGTGGTCGACGACAGCTTCTTCGACGGCGCACGCCTCGCCCCCGGCTTCTCGCAGAAGGACGAGGACGCGGCATTTCGCGCCCCGTCGAGCGCGCTATCGCTGAACTACAACGCAGTCGGTGTTCACATCTTGCCGGGGGCCACCGACGGCGCGCCGGCGCGCGTCGTCGTCGAGCCTCCATCGCCCTACTTCGAGATCACGAACGAGGTGCGCACGTCGAGCACCGCGCGCACCACCGTCACCCTCGAGGCCAGGGACGGCAAGGACCGCACCCTGCTCGTCGCTCGCGGTCGCATCGGCCTCAAGGATGCGGGGGTGATTCTGCAGAAGCGCGTCGGTCACCCGGAGCTCTACGCCGGTTACGCGCTCAGGGAGCTGCTCGCACGCCGGGGCATCAAGGTCACCGGGCAGGTGGTGAAGGGGGCGGTGCCGACGGACGCGCGCGCGCTCTCCGTGCACTACTCGCTGCCACTCGGCGTCGTCATCCGGGAGGTCAACAAGCGGTCGAACAACTTCATGGCCGAGCAGCTCCTCAAGACCATCGGCGCGGAGGCCGGCGGCAAGCCCGGCACCTGGCAGAAGGGCCTCGACGGCGTGGCCGGCTTCCTCGACCGCGTCGGCATCGGACGCAGCAGCTACAAGATGACGAACGGCTCGGGCCTCTACGACTCGAACCGCTTCACGCCGCTGCAGATCGTGACGCTGCTGCGCTCTAGCTATCGTGACTTCCGCTACGCGTCCGACTACCTCGGCTCTCTCGCGCTCGCCGGTGCCGACGGCACCACGACGCACCGCATGGTCGGTGGCCTCGCGGAGCGTTTCGTGCGCGCGAAGACCGGGACGCTGCTCGGCATCTCGTGTCTCTCCGGCTACGCGGGTGCGCCGAACAAGGCGCCGCTCCTGTTCTCGATCCTCATGAACAATCTGACCGATGCGGGCTCTGCGAAGGCGCGACGCGTGCAGGATCAGATCGCGGAGACGCTGGTCGCATACCTCTCGCGCTGAGCGCGTACATGTGAGGTGACCTGCAACCAATCGTCGTCAGTCCCCATCTCATACAGGTTCGCTTTCCGATGAGAGGTTCCATGAAGCTTTGCACAATGGCGTTACTGTCTCTCGTCGCTCCCTTCGCGGCCGGCTGTTCCGCGTCCACGGATTATTACTTCGACGGCAGGGTCTACGACGGTCAAACGGGCAGCGCGCTCACCAGCTACAAGATCCAGCTGCAGTACCTCGACCGCAAGGATGGGGGTCACGTCGACGAGCAGGGCCGCTACTTCCTCGGGCCGCTGACTCCGTTCAACGACTACGGCATCGCGATCACCGCCAGCGGCTACCGGCCGTTTCTGTCGCAGAACTCGATGAAGCTCGACGACGAGCAAACCATGAACGACAACGCTCACGACGACAAGCAGCACCCCGACCGCAGCCAGTCTTTCGACGCGTATCTCTATTCGACCTCGTTGACCACGAGCCCCGCGACCCTGCGCGTCACTCTCTCCGGCTCCGCGGATGCGCCGTCCGGCACCGTAACCTTCCGCGCCATCGGGTCGCAGTCTCCCTTTGCCGCGGCCGACACGTCATCTCAGGTCTGGAAGAACGACGACGACCTGCGCGCAGCAGCCGTCACCGAGCCGTTCACGAAGGGCAGCATCGCGCTCGCCGCGGGCCAGCTCGTCTACGGCGTGACTTACGCGGTCACCATCGAGGTCACTGGCTACCCGCGCTTAGTCACCACCTACACCGCCGGCGTGCAGGCCGACACCATGTTCGTCGTCACGCCGACCGAGAGCCCGCTCGCGCTCGTGTACGTCACGACGAGCGGCGGCCTGCCCACGCGGGGCGCCGCGCTCGTGCTCGGGTTCGACCGCTCGCTCGTGATCACCTCGGCAGTCCGCAGCGACGTCACGGCACGTGCCGCGGGGAACACTCTCTCGCTGTCGCGACCTCTCGTCGACGTCGACGAAGGACCCGTCACTCTCGCAGAACTCGATGACGTCACCGTGCGCGCCGCGGACAGCGAGATGGATGTGCTCCTCACCTCGCTCGCCGGCGTCGCGCCGGTCACCGTGGCGGCCACGCCGTGAACGCGCTCGTCCGCCTCGCTGCGCTGGGCGCCGTCGCATTCGGCGGCACGGTCGCTCGCGCGGAAGGTGTCGTGGAGTCCACGACCACGTCGACCACGGTCACGACCACCACCGTCGTCGAGGCTCCGCCCGCCGCGTCCGTGCCTGTCCTGACTCTCCTGCCGAGGCCCGTGCCGTCGCCGCTCCACCCGCGTCGGCGCATGACGTCCGGTGTCTCGATGGCCGGCGGTGCGTACTGCCCGAACTTCGGCTCCGCCAGCCAGCCGTACCGTGAGTACTGCGCGGCGCAGCTCCGCGTCGCGCTCGACAGCCCCATCTCCGACACCCACGTTGCTCTCCTCCTCGGCGACGTGCTCCGGGTCGGTGGAATGTTCGGCTTCGAGCTCGGATCTCCGTACATCCAGCTCGGCTCGCGCAAGCAGCGGGTGGCCCTCGCGATCCGCGGCAGCTTCGACGGCATCATCTCGTCGCTGGGCAAGCCCGTCCCCGGCCATGCCGATAGCGGACTGCTGTCATTCAGCAACACCTACGGTCCGAACGTCTCCGTCGCGCTCTCGCCGACCACGGCCTTCGAGGCGCGCGCAGCCGTCGGCTGGACCGTCGGTGGCTTCTTCGGCCACGACGGCTTCGACAAGCCCACGTATGGCATCGCCGCCGAAGGGTGGCTCGGCCTGAGGTTCGCACCATGAAGACGGTCGCGCTCGTGTCGTTCGTTCTCGCCGCGGGCTGCGGGTCTATGGGGATGCACGAACCTTCGATGATGTGGACCGAAGAAGGCAACGAGGCGATGCAGCCGAAGAGGTCCTCGTGGCCAGCGGTCCGCATCGACGGGCTCGATGGCGCGCACGTCACCATGAAGCCCGGCGTCTTCGGCGAAGGACTCGATGCAGTCGTCCCGTTCCAGGGCAACTTTCAGCCCACCGGCGACGCGGCCATGGCGGCATATCGCCTGGATATCGAGCTCGACGAGCTGACCGCTCGTCGTTACGGCGGCGCCGTTGCCACGCACCTCAAGGGGAAGCTCACCGTGCCCGAGCGTTTCGGCGCACGTGGCGTGCTGCTCATCGCTCCCACCGTGTGCGCCCTGCGCGCCCTCGTCACGGGGGAACTCGACCAGCTCGTGATCGAGTCCGAGGTCTTGCCGACGCCCGAGATGGCGTGCGCGCACGGCGAGCACGCGGGTGAGGCGCAGCGCGGGGAGACCTGCAGCATGCCCGCGCACCACGAGCACCACACGGGCTGCGGCGCGCACCAGCAACGTGGGTGGGGGCACCCATCGAAGCGACAAGCGGAGCTCACGCTCAGCGTTGCGAAGTAGGCTCCTCCACCCCGAGCTACCGGAGGGTCTCCCCGATGTCGAGCTGCTCCGGGTCCTCCGCGTCACCCGCTGGCAGCACCTTTTGCCCTGATACCTCGAGGGCGAGTCTCCGCCGCCGCGCCGCGTACAAGGCCAGGCCCGAGCGCGGGCGCAGCCGCGTGTAGCCCTTCGTGAGCATCGCGCCGATGGCCAGCGCGCCGGGGAAGAAGCCCACCTCGCCGACGAAGAAGAGCGCCGGCATCGTCAGCACGACAGGCGAAGCACACGTACCGGGCGCCTTCGGGCGACTCGCGGTACGGGCCGCTCACGAAAGCTTCGCAGCCAGTCGACGGAAGGCGAGCTCGGCGCGAAGGTCGCCGATGCTGTCGAGGCGGGTCACGTCACCCGACGCGCATCTCGCGATGGCCTCGTCGAGCGACCGCCACTCGAGCTCGACCCACGACTCGAACGGCGAGCCGTCGCCAGTGGGCGGTGCCCCGGAGGGCATCCCCGTGGCGTCGGCGGCGAACCAGTGCAGCACCTCCGCGCACAGCCCGGGTGTGGCCCACAGCGGCCCGTCCAGCTTCGTGAACGCGGACAGCGGCAGCTCGAGGCCGGCTTCCTCGTGGACCTCGTCGCGCGCGCGCGACACGAGGCCCGCCTCGTGCTCCTCCCCCTTTTCGACGAGCCCTGCCACCGTCTCTTCGACGAGGAACGCGGG
>JAYTLP010000125.1:0-2665 GCA_043729375.1 Myxococcales bacterium | reverse complement strand
CCGAGCGCGACGAGCCGCGACGGTCGCGTGAGGCGCGTGTAGATCACGTGCTCGCCGCTGCCGACCTCGAGCGTGAGCGTGGTGCCCGCCGGGCAACGTGTGAGCCCGGTCACTGTGCCATCGGCGACGGCCCGTACGACGCTGTCTCGCGGCGCGGCCCAGTCGATCGTGTAGCGGGCGTCCGACTTCTCCCGGAGCGCACGATGCGAGGATGGCGTCTTCGACGGACGCAGCGGCGAGGTGAGGTACCGACGACGCACGGACTCGCCGCGGTCGGTGTACGACGATCCGTTCCAGGCGAACGCGCGACGCAGCCCCGCATGCGTGACCCAGTCGGCACCGAGGATGCGGCCATACCGCTGGAAGCGACCTGCGACGTAGCGCTTCTCCACGACGACGCGCAGCCGCTCCCCGGTCGGCGCGGCAGGAAGCCAGTCGTCGCCACCGAAGAGGTCGGAGAGGCGCTCGCCCAGCGCCGGCGACTCACCCGCGCGACGGAGCGCATCCCACATCGACGCGCCCGTCGGCAGGAAGAGCTCGGCCGTGCGGACCTCTGCCCTGCCCTCGAGGTGGGTCGTCACGGCCTTGTGAGCGCCGAGATCGACGCGGTGAGCCAGCTGCGGGGTCGCGCGGTACTCGAGCGCGACGAGGCGATCGTCCGCGTCGTTGACGAGGGTCAGGAGCTGATCGGCCCGCACCGACGCCAGGTCGACGTCCTCGGCGAGTGTCTCTTCGAGCTGCGTCGCGCGCTTCTTGCCGACGAGCGGCGCGAGCGCCTGCGCGATGGTCTGGCCGTCCGCGAGCACGAGCTCGTCTGTGTCGCCGCCGACCGGATCGTCGGTCAGCACGATCTTCGGCGGCCCCGGCTTCTTGTCCGCCCCCGTTGCTGCCGGTGCGTGCGTGCCCGGCTTGATCCGCGTCGAGCGCACCAGCGCGCCTATCGACGTGCCGCCCCGAAAAAAGAAGATGTAGATGTTGACGCTCAGCAACGTGGCGAACACAAGAGCGATCCGGAGCGTGCCGGAACGCGCGGCAGTGCGCGCGCGACGTGATGGACGAGGCATGTGGTTGTATCTCTTGGATATCACCGCAGATCAGCCGTCGCCAATTTACGAAGGTGATTTGTTTGCGCGCCTGCCACTTTCACCGGATCGGGTCTGCACGCCCGCCCGCCGGCCGGAATTCGGACTACGGAGTGGCCGTGACGGAACACGCGGTGCCGACCGCGGATCCCGAGCTACGCGGGCTTCCTCTTCTTTGCCGACTTGAGCATCTCGTCGGCGTGCGCCTTGGCCTTGTCGGTGAGCTTGCCGGATAACATGCGGGCGATCTCGTCGCGACGCCCGGCGGCGTCGAGGCGGACGACGCGGGTGCGGACGCGGCCGTCGACCTCGCTCTTCTCGACCCGAAACTGCGTGTCGGCATAGGCGGCAATCTGCGGGAGGTGCGTGATGCACAGCACCTGCTTCTGTGCGGCAACGGTGCGGATCTGGCGGCCCACGACGTCGGCGATGGCGCCACCGATTCCTGCGTCCACCTCGTCGAAGACGTACGTGGCAACCTCGTCGGCGTTCGACAGCACCTTCTTGAACGCGAGCATGATGCGCGACAGCTCGCCGCCGGATGCGATCTTGTGGAGCGGCCGCGGCTCCTCGCCCTTGTTGGCGGAGAGCAGGAACTCGCAGCGGTCCCAGCCGGTGGGCCCCAGGCGACGCTTGCCGCCGTCGACCTCGAACATCATCTGCGCAGGCTCGCCCTCCTTGGGTGCCACGAACGAGAGGTGCGGCTCGAGTCGCGCGCCGTCCATCGCCAGCTCGGCCAGTGCCTCCTGCGCGCGCTTGCCCAGCGTGCGCGCAGCCTTGTGGCGTGCCGCCGACAGCGTCTGCGCGGCCTTCTCCGCTGCCGCACGTGCCTTCTCGACCGCCGCCTCCAGTGACGCGCGATGTGTCTCGTGACCGGTGAGCTTCGCCAGCTCGTCCTCGAGCTTGCCCTGGTATGCGATGAGGTCTTCGACGGTGGTGGCCGCCTGGCGGTGCTTGCGCAGCAGCCGACCGATCTTGTCGAGGCGATCTTCGACGACCACGAGCCGATCCGGGCTGGCGTCGAGCTGCTGCCCGTAGCGACGCAGCGCGCGCGTTGCGTCGTCGACGATGACGCGCGCCTCTTCGAGCTGCTTGCCGATGCTGAAGAGCGTCTCGTCGATGCGACCCAGCTCCGTGAGCTCACGCGCGAGCTGGCCGAGCTCGTCGACCACCGCGCCCTCGCGAGCGTAAAGGACATCCTCGCCGCGCTGCACGGCAGCCTCGAGCTTCTCCATGCCGCGGAGGCGCTCGCGCTCGGCCGTGAGCCTGCCGTCCTCGCCCGGGGAGAGCTCCGTTTCCTCGAGCTCGCGCAGCTGGAAGCGCAGGAAGTCCTCGCGCTCGCCACGGCTGCGCTCGTCCAGCGTGGCGCCCGAGAGCGCCGACGTGGCCGCCTCGAGCGCCTCCCAGGCCTGGCGCACTGTGTCGCGCTGCGGGGTGCAGTCGGCGAACGCGTCGAGGATGGCGAGGTGGTGCGCCGCATCGCCGAGCGTCTGATGCTCGTGCTGCCCTGCCAGCTCGATGAGCACGCCTGCGACGCTGGAGAGCGCCGCGACGGTGGAGATGGTGTTGTTCACGTACACGCG
>JAYTLP010000124.1:0-8627 GCA_043729375.1 Myxococcales bacterium | reverse complement strand
GGCCGGGCAGCTCACCAACGACACGTTCTCGCCGCTGCGCGCGCTGTCTCTGCCCAGGCGCGGTGCGCGCACCGTCACGCGACGTCCAGGCAGCCTGCGTCCGCAGCCCACGCTCGCGGGTCGCTGGTCGCTGGCCCGCGAGCTCGCGTCGTCCACCGGCAGCGCCGCCGATCACACCGCCGCAGCTCACGCACTGGCGCTCATGCTCCTCGAGCGGTACGGCATCGTCACGCGCGAGGCCGCGCAGCACGAGGAGATCGTGGGCGGCTTCGGCGCCGTGGCCGGCGTGCTCCGCGCGATGGAGGAGTCCGGCAAGGTTCGCCGCGGCTACTTCGTCGAAGGGCTGTCGGGCTCGCAGTTCGCGCTGCCCGGCGCGCTCGATCGATTGCGCGCCGCACGCTCCGAGGACGAGGCGTCCACCCTCGTCCTGTCCGCCATCGATCCCGCGAACCCGTTCGGCCTCTTTGTCGACTGGCCCGGCCTCGACGCGGAGGCAGGCGAGGCCGGGCGTCCCCGTCGTGCGGCCGGAGCGCTGGTCGTCCTCGTCGACTCGCGACCGGCGCTCTTCGTCGAGCGCGGCGGCAAGAAGCTGCTCGTCTTCCAGCGCGCGCCCGATGCCGCCGATCCGATCCCGCGCGCCATCGACGCGCTGCGTGCCGTGCTGGCGCGCAAGGGGCTTCGTGTCGCCGAGATCAACGGACGGCCGGCGCTACGATCACCGATGGCGGGCGTGCTCGAACGCGCAGGCTTCCGCGTCGAGCCCGGCGGACTGATCCTGGAGCGGGCATAGGCCGTCGCGGGATGGCTCGGGCGCCTACCGCTTCATCATGAAGGCGGCGAACGCCTCCATGGTCTCCGGTGACGTGAGCCGCTCCATGAAGAGCTGGAGCTCGCGCTTCTTCGCCGCATCCACGAGAGCCGCCGTGCCCTCCTTGAGAAGCTGGCGCGTGAGGCGAACGGCCTCGCGGGGCAGCGCTGCGATCTCGGAGCCGACCGCTTCAGCGGCCGCCTCGAGCTCCCCCGACGGGACGATGCGAGTCACGAGGCCCGACGTGTAGGCCTCCTCGACGTCGAAGGGACGCGCGAGCATCAGCCACGACGCGGCTCGCTGGCGGCCCACGAGCGCCGGCACGAGGACGCTGGCGGCCGCCTCCGGGACGAGCCCGAGCTTCGTGAACGGCATGTGGAAGCGCGCGCGCTCGCTGGCGAGGACGACGTCGCAGTGGAGCAACATCGTCGTACCGATGCCAATCGCGGGGCCGTCGACCGCTGCGACGATCGGCTTGTCGAACGACATGAGCGCGTTCAAAAATCGCACGACGGGGGTGTCCTCCGACGTCGGTGGGTGCTGCATGAAGTCACCGATGTCGTTGCCCGCCGTGAACACGCCGGACGAGCCGGCGAACAGCACGGACCGCACGTGGTCGTCGGCCCCGGCCTGCGCGAGTGCGGCCGTGAGTAGCTCGTACATTGCCATGGTGAGCGCGTTCTTCTTGTTCGCGCGGTCGAAGGCGATGCGCAGCACCGTTCCCCGGCGCTCAGTGGTGACGAGGGCGTTGTCCATGGCGCCGACACTACTGCAGCCACCACGGGACCGCATCCCCGTTTCGGTCATCATAGAGAGGCGATGCCCGAGGGCGATACCATCCACAAGCATGCCGCGGACTTCCGCGCGGTCTTCGTCGGTCGGCGCGTCGCGGCCGTGCGGCGCGGTGGCGTCGTCGAGCCGTTGCTGTCGGGTGCCGAGCTCGTCTCCGCCGAGGCTACAGGGAAGAATCTTTCGCTGCGGTTCGTCGGTACCGGGGGTGCCGGCGCGGCGGTCATCGTCCGCGTGCACCTCGGCATCGCGGGCAAGTGGCGCAAGGGTTCGAAGTCGTCGTTCAAACCCATGTCGCGCGCCGCCTCGCCGCTCGAGCTCGATTTCGGTGAGCGCGTGGCCTTCGTGTATCGGCCCAGCGAGGTCCGTATCGAGCGCGAGGTGTTCACGAAGCCGCTGACGCACCTCGGCCCCGATCTCCTCGGCGAGGAGCCGGACTGGGCCGACATCCTCCGCCGCGCTCGCGATCCCCTCCACGCGCAGCGACCGCTCGGCGAGCTGCTGCTCGACCAGCGCGTCTCGGCAGGCATCGGCAACGTGTACAAGAGCGAGCTGTGCTTCCTCGAGAAGCACCACCCGTACCTGCGCGTCGACGAGATCGGTGACGATGAGCTCCTAGCAATCTTCAAGCTCGCGCGGAGGCTCCTCCTTGCGAACCTCGGCGACTGGCGTCGCACCACGACAGCAGACCGTTCGCGCGGCGAGCTGCCCACCCGAGGCAAGGGCCGGTTGTGGGTGTACGGGCGCAAGGGGCGCGCCTGCTACGTTTGCGGCGCGATCGTCCAGCGGAAGGCGATGGGTCCCGACCTCCGCTCCGCATTCTGGTGTCCGAAGTGTCAGGTTCCATAGGGCTTCACGCTTCGTTACGTCGTGGACAAGCGGTCGACATGGGGAGACGCTGGAATGAACGAAAGAACCGTCCTGGAAAGCCCTCGTTCACGACTCGTCGCGTTCCTCGTCACGCTGCTCTTGGCCGTGTTGCCGACCCATGCGCTCGCCAAGAAGCGGCCGCGCAAGGACGGCATCAACAGGCTGGTCGACGAGGGCGCAAAGGCCGTCAAGGCCTCCAAGGCGCAGAAGCAGGACGCGCACGCCTCCGTGCAGGACGTGATCAAGAGCGTCGAGACCGCCTTCGGCCCGATGACGGGCTCGCTTCCCGAGCAGGCGCAGGTGTATGCGCTGTTCGTCGCGCCGACGGTGGAGCGACAGACGCTGGACTCGCTCCGGGCACGTCGTGACGCGCTCGACGCGCAGGTTGCAGACGGTCTCGTCACGGCGTTCGTCCGCATCCACCACATTCTCGATCCGCAGCAGCGCGCAAAGCTCGTCGACTGGTCGCGCGCCAAGCTGCTCGGAAAGAAGCAGAAGAGCCTGCTCAAGCAGAAGCTCGTGGCGGGCGTACTCAGCCTCGTCGTCGAGGGCGTGCTCGAGCAGATCGGCGCGTCTCCACCCGAGCGCGTGATCACCCGTCAGGTGCGCGACCGGGTGGTCGGAGCCCTTGCGACCGCGCGTGGCGATCACATCGAGATGTGCGATCAGCTCGGCGCTGTCTTCACTGCGCCGGAGGTGGACCGTGCCGCGCTCGACCTGTTCCGCAACGCGCACGAGCACGACGTGTCCGCGTTGCTCGTCGTGCTCGAGCAGGCGTTCCTCGACCTGCACGTCGGCCTGACGCAGGAGCACCGCGCGAAGATCGTCGCGCTCCTGCAGAACCAGTCACTCTCGACCTCCGGCAACGTCAGCGACCCGGACGACAACGACTCGGGCTTCCAGTGACGCGCCTCCGCACCCTGCTCGTCACCGAGTATCTCGGCAACGACGAGCTCGACTTGGTGCGCCTGTGCGACGGCGAGAAGGTCTGCGCACGTTCGAGGCCCGGCCCTTCGATGCGCTGCTGCTCGACCTGATGCTGCCGGGCAAGAACAGCCTCGAGCTGTGCAAGGACGTGCGCTCCGAGCCCACCGTGCAGCGGACGCCGATCCTCATGCACACCGGCGAGGGCGACGACGTCGACCGCACCATCGGGCTCGAGCTCGATGCCGACGACCACCTCGGCAAGCCATTCAACCCACGCGAGCTGCTCGCGCGCATCCGGACCGTCCTTCGTCGCACGCAGCCCGAGCCCTCCGATGGCGAGCAGCTTCGCGTCGGTGTTCTGCTCCTTCACTTCGGGACCCGCGAGGCACGCCTCCCTACCGCTCACGCAGTTCGAGTTCGAGTTGCTCGCCGTGCTGGCGCGCGCTGCAGGCCGCGTGCTCTCCCGGCACCACCTCGTGAAGACGCTACGCGGCACGGAGTTCGACTTGTTCGATCGGTCGATCGACGTGCACGTGTCGCGGCTCCGGCAAAAGCTGGGAGACGACCCGAAGCAGCCCCGCCTCGACGTGATGCTCTACGATCGAATGGGCCGGATCGTCGCGCAGCGCGGTCGACGCGCCCTGCCGCTGGTCCCTCGGCCGCCACCACGCTGCACCGCGAGATCGGTCGGCGGTTCGTCACGACGCCGGTCGCACCGCTCGACGAGCCGCCGCTCCAGCTCGAGTGCGTGCAGGGCGCCTTCACCGACTGGTCCGTGCCGGTCGAAAAGACGCTGTCGCTCGTGGGCCTCCTCGTGCTCATCGCGTTCGTCGTGAGGCCGATCGGGCGACTGATCGAGGCGAGCCGGCGGTTCAGCGATGGCGAGCTGTCGACACGCGTCGCCAAGCCGCGGTTCGGTCACGCTCGCCACCTCGGCAGATGAAAGAGGTGTCGACGCCGGGCGGATCCAGCGTCAGGTGTCGGCGCAGGGCGAGATGCTCGCGAACGTGTCGCACGAGCTGCGCTCCCCGCTCGCCCGTGTCCGCGTCGCGCTCGCCCTGCTGCCGTCTCCTCCGGACGACGGCGGCAAGATGCAAGAGCGCATCGCCGAACTCGAGGCCGATCTCGGCGACCTCGACGCGTTGATCGAGGAAGCGCTGTAAACATCCCGCCTCGAGGTCACGGGCCTGCACCCACACGAGGCCCGCTTTTCTGCGAGCGCGCTCTACGAGGACGTGCTTGCCCGGGCGGCCGCCGACGCGCTGACGGCGCCGTTGTCGGTGTCGGTCGATCCGCTGCACTCTCCGGCGGGCGTGTACCTCGTCGGTGACTGCGAGCTTCTTCGACGCGCCCTGTTCAATCTCGTCGAGAACGCCGCAAAGTACGGGGCCGCGCCCGTGGTGCTCGCGCTCGTTCACGAGGCCGAAGGCGTCGCGCTCCTCGTCACGGAGCACGGCGCAGGCATCGCCGCGGAGGAGCACGAGCGGGTCGTGCGTCCGTTCGCTCGCCGCGATGTCGCCCGCACGCCGGGCCGCGCAGGCGTCGGCCTGCGGCTGAGCTTCGCTTCGCGTGTGGCGAGCGTGCACGGCGGAAGCACCCTCAGCCTGGAAGATCCCCCCGCATCCCGGTTTGCGCGTTGCGCTCCACCTCCCTTCTTCGCGCGTGAAGCGAGTGGCCGCCGGCGCATCGGGAGAGCAACCCGAGTAGCCGGCCGCCCGGTCCGCTCCTGCGAGCCCTCAAAAAACTCGCAAGGTAGATGGTGGCTGCACGCCTGCAGGAGTTCGGACCCATGGCGAATCGAGTGGTTCTCACCTTGTTGGTTCCGCAGCTCCTGCTCCTTCTGTCGGGCTGCACGGGTGGCACGGCAGCCATGACCGACGACCCGGTCGACGGCGACAGCGCCGGGCTCTCCGTTCCGTGTGCGGGTGCGCGGTCGGGTCGTCGATGTGGTGTCCGACTACATCCCCCGCGTCTACACCTGCGTAGCAAAACTGCTTTGACGCCCACGTCAGCGATGCCGCGAAGGTCGCGGTCGCGGCGACGAACGGCAGGGTCGTGACGTGGAGTGGCAGCATCAGGGCGGGCGTCTTCGCGGCCGGCTCGAGCCGCAAGGCCGGAGCTGCCGCAGTCCCGGCGATCCGACGAACACGGCGCGGTTCGTCACGTACAGCTCCGGCGCGATCGGCGATGCCGTCGAGCCGGCTGCACGAGCCAGAGCCTCGCGAACTGCATCGCCAGCGCCGATGGCTGAGACTACGAGACGATTCTCCGCTACTTCTCCGGCTCCGACATCGTGGTCGGCACCACGCACGCGGCGACCCTCGGTGACACCGCCGCGGTTAAGCAGTCGCAGAGCGACGACGTCGATGCGCGCTCCTACTCGACCTCGTTCGACCTCCACGTGCCGCTCGATGCCTGCGTGCAGAGCGATGCGAGCCGCAGCTGCTACCAAGTACGACGCGGACGGTGTGCTTCGCCAGATCACCGAGAACAGCGACGGCGAGCCGCAGGGGTCGCCGACCTGTTCCGACGTGATCCACTGCTGGCCGCTGCGAAGGGGCACCGGGTGCTACGCTCTGGGTGTGACACCGGTCGACGAGCTGGCGACGCTGCTGAAGCCCTCCGGCGGAGGCGTGTTTCTGCTGAGCACGGGCCGCGCGGAGCAGGTCGCGGTGCAAAAGCGTCTGTACGCGGGCGAGCTGAACAGACCGGGAAGCCCTGCACTCGACGACGAGGCTGCGATCCACGGCGCGTTCGTCGCGCGCCTGCACCGCATCGGTGAGGCGCGCGGCTTCCTCCTCGGTGCGCCTTCCGACATCGGCGCCGGCTACCGGCGCGGCGCCAACCTCGGCCCGTGGGGCATCCGGCAGGCGCTCCTGTCCGAGCGGCCGGACTGGCCCGGGGAGCTCGCCGCGCTGGGCGTCCTCGATATCGGCGATGTCTTCGTCGTGCCGCAGCTCCTGCACGACGACTCGCTCTCCGAATCCCAGCGCGCTGCGTCGGCGGCCGCGCTCTACCCGCACGTCGACGCCATCGTACGCGCGACGCTCCCCGTCTCGCCGCTGTCCATCCTCGAGCGCGCGATCGACCTCGTGTTCTCGATCAACCCGCGAATCATTCCGCTCGTCATGGGCGGCGACCACTCGAACGCGTGGCCCGTCACGGCGGCGCTCGGGAAGATCCGCCCGCGGGGCTCGTTCGCCATCGTTCAGCCCGACGCCCACACCGACCTCCTGTCGGAGCGCCTCGGCATCAAGTACTGCTTCGCGACCTGGAGCTACCACGCCAACGAGCTCATGGGCCGCGGCGGCCGCATGGTGCAGGTGGGCATCCGCGCGACGCGCTACGACCGCGGTCACTGGGAGCGCGCCCTCGGCGTCAGGCAGTTCTGGGCCGACGAGTGCAGGCGCGACCCCGCGGCGACGCTCGATGCAATCGAGGCGCACGTACGGTCGTTGAACGTGGACGGCGTTTACTTCTCCAACGACATCGACGGCACCGACGAGAGCTGGGCCTCGGCCACGGGCACGCCCGAGGCTGCCGGCCTCGAGCCCTCGTTCGTGCTGGAGCTCATCCGCCGGCTCGGGCGCTTCACGAAGATCATCGCGGGTGACGTGATGGAGGTGGCGCCACCGCTGGGGCCCACGCCGGCCGACGCGGACCGAACGTGCAAGCTCGCCGCGTCGTACCTGCGCGAGACGATGTATGCGGCGCTGGGTGCTCCACCGCCGGCCTGACGTCGTGCTATGACGCCGGCCATGTGGAACAAGGCCTGTGTCGTCGTCCTCTGCCTGGTGAGCGCCTCCACCTTTGCCGCAAAGCCCGCGGCGAAGAGGGGCACGGCGAAGGAGGCCAGAGCCTTCATCGCGCGCGTCAACGACGACCTCAAGCGGTTGTGGGTGCGGCAGGCGACCGCCGACTGGATCAAGGCGACGTACATCACCGAGGACACCGAGCGGAACTCGGCCTCTGCGGCTGACGACGTGATGGCCTACCTGTCGACTGCGCAGAAGAGCGCGTCCCGCTTCGAAGGCGTCACCGTCGATCCGGAGACGGAGCGAATGCTCTACCTCCTGCGGATGAGCGCCGTGCTGCCCGCACCGGCCGACGCGAAGAAGCGCGGTGAGCTCGCCGAGATCTCCGCGAAGCTCGAGGGCATGTACGGCGCGGGCAAGGTCTGCACGGACCCGAAGCACTGCCGCGACCTCTCCGCGCTCGAGGACGTGATGGCCCGCAGCCACGATCCGAACGAGCTGCTCGACGCGTGGAACGGCTGGCACACCATCTCGCGGCCGATGCGACCGATGTATCAGCGGCTCGTCGAGCTCACCAACGAGGGCTCGCGCGAGGTTGGCTTCTCGGACACCGGTTCGATGTGGCGCTCGGCCTACGACATGACGCCCGTCGCGTTCGAGAAGGAGATGGATCGGTTGTGGGAGCAGCTCCGGCCGCTGTACGAGCAGCTCCACTGCTACGTGCGCGCCCGCCTCGCGAAGGCCTATCCCGGCAAGATCGATCCGCACGGCCCGATTCCGGCGCACCTGCTCGGCAACATGTGGGCGCAGGACTGGACCAACCTTTACCCGCTCGTCGAGCCGTACAAGAACCAGTCGTCGCTCGACGTGACGAGCGAGCTCAAGCGGCAGAGCTACACGCCGGAGCGCATCGTGAAGCTCGGCGAGTCGTTCTTCACGTCGATGGGCCTCGATCCGTTGCCGCAGACGTTCTGGCAGCGCTCGCAGTTCACGCACCCGCGCGACCGCGATGTGGTGTGCCATGCGAGCGCGTGGGACGTGCAGTACGCGAACGATCTGCGCGTGAAGATGTGCATCAAGATCGACGAGGACAACCTCATCACCGTGCACCACGAGCTCGGGCACGACTATTACTTCCACTCGTACTACACGCTGCCGGCGCTCTTCCAGCAGGGAGCGAACGATGGCTTCCACGAGGCCATCGGCGATGCGCTCACGCTGTCGATCACGCCGGCGTACCTCAAGAAGATCGGCCTCGTGAAGCAGGTGCAGACCGACGAAAAAGGGCTCATCAACTTCCAGATGAAGAACGCGCTCGAGAAGCTCGCGTTCCTTCCGTTCGGCCGGATCGTCGACGAGTGGCGGTGGGACGTCTTCTCCGGCAAGACGAAGCCGGCCGACTACAACAAGGCCTGGTGGGCGCTACGCAGCAAGGTGCAGGGTGTCTCCCCGCCGAACGAGCGCACCGAGCAGGACTT
>JAYTLP010000123.1:0-3780 GCA_043729375.1 Myxococcales bacterium | reverse complement strand
AGGTGGCGTTCCGGGGCGGCGCGCTGGCCGAGGAGCGCGAGGCGATCGCGGTCCAGGCGCTCGTCCAGGTGAAGCGCAAGGAGGAGGCGCGAGCGCGCGGCGAGCGCTTCCTGGTGCGCTATCCTGGGAGCGTGCTTGCACCTGCGGTGAAGGCCGCGCTCGAGGCCGCGCAATGAGACCGGCGTGCCCCGCGCTGCTCGCCGCGCTCGCGCTGGCACCGGCGTGCAGCGTGCGCTCGGTGGACCTCGGCGTCGACGAGGTGCCGATCGACGCCGCGCCTTCGCCCGTCGACGCCCGCGAAGAGCCCATCACCGACGCCGGCCCCTCCACCCTCGAAGCCCGATTGCGTGCACTCTGCAAAGACCCCACGGGCCAGGCCGATCGCTACGCGAGCGCGCAGGCCCTCACGCAGCGCCTCGTGGGCCGCTGGTTCCTGTGCGACGACCCTGCCCTGTCCCCGCTCGGCGATCCGCCCGCCGTCTCGCTCGGCGCGGATGGCCAGTGGACAGCGCTCTTCTTCGACCCGACACGCGAGGCCCTCACGCCCACGCAGAATGCCGACGAGCGCGGCACGTTCGAGTACGCCGAGGCCGCGATCGGCCCCGACGGCGGCGACGCCGGCCCGAAGGCGGTCGCGCGCGACGACGCCACGAGCCGCAACGGCCTCTTCGTCACGCTGCACCGCGGCGTCTCCACGGACATCGTGGTGGTCATCGACTTCGAGACCGCGCCCCGCCGCATGCTCCTGCGGAGCGCGGGCCCGTCGAAGAACAGCGCGTTCTACGTAGCGATCCCGTGATGAAGAAGGCGAGCCTTCCCGGCGTCTCGGTCTGCTTTCCCTGCTTCAACGAGGAGGCCACCATCGCGGACGTCCTCCTCGAGGCCCACGAACTGCTCTCGTCGTCCGACCTCGACTACGAGATTCTCGTCTGCAACGACTGCTCGACGGACCGCACCGGCGCGATCATCGCCCAGGTGCAGAAGCGGATCCCCGAGCTGCGCGTGCTCACGCACGCGGTGAACCAGGGCATCTTCCGAACGTTCGAGGACCTCTACGCGGCGGCCTCGAAGGACTACGTGTTCCTCAACTCCACCGATCGCCAGTGGGACACGCGGCTGGTCTTCGACATGCTGCCGCTCACCAAGGATCACGACGTCATCATCACCAGCCGCACCAACAAGCCGTACGGCCCGTTGCGCGCCGTCGTCTCGTGGGGCTTCAACGTCCTGCCGCGCGTGCTGTTCGGCACCGCCACGTACGACGCAGGCTCCGTGAAGCTCACGAAGCGCGAGATCATCGCGCGCTTTCCGCTCGTCTCCACCACGCCGTTCTCCGAGGCGGAGCGCCTGATCCGCGCCGCCCGCGCCGGCTACCGCATCACGAGCTTCCCGGTGGAGGTGACGGCGCGCAAGCACGGCCCCACGCGCGGCGTGAACGTGCGCGTGATGGGAGCCTCCCTCGTCGACGTGGCCCGCGTCTGGCGCGCGCTCCGCCGCGAAAAGCAGTGAGCTTGTCGGCCTGCAGAGGCTGACCTAGGGTGGCCTCGTGCAGCTCCGGTTGGTCACACGAGCCTTGCGGATGCCCGTCGTCTACCGGGCGTGGGGTCGCCTCGTGGGCGGCAAGGACCGCGGCCGCTTCGCGCGCGAGCACGTACGTGCCGCCGAAGGCCAGCGCATCCTCGACATCGGCTGCGGCCCGGCCGACATCCTCCAGTACCTCCCGCGCGTCGACTACACCGGCTTCGACGCGAACCCCGACTACATCGCCGCCGCCACGCGCAACTACGGCGACCGCGGTCGCTTCTACTGCCAACGCGTGAGCCACGAGTCGCTCGCCGCCAACGAGGGCTTCGACATCGTGCTCGCCGTGGGCGTGCTCCACCACCTCGACGACGCGGAGGCCGAGCAGCTCTTTCGCCTCGCCCACGCGGCGCTCGTCCCGGGCGGACGCCTCGTCACCCTCGACGGCGTGTTCGCGGACGGCCAGAACCCGATCGCGAAGCTGATCATCTCGCGGGACCGCGGCGAGCACGTGCGCGACGAGCGAGGCTACCGCACCCTCGCCGATCGGGTCTTCTCGAAGGTCACGCCCGCGGTGCGCACCGATCTCCTGAACATCCCGTACACGCACCTCATCCTGGAATGCGAGAAGTGACCACGTGGTAGCGCCTGCGGACGCGCCGTCGAAGACGCGCGGGCGGATCCTGTTCGCCGGCAAGCTCGTCCTCGCCGCGGTGCTCATCACGTGGCTGATCCGCTCGGGCTCCCTGGATTTCAAAGCGCTCGACGTCTTCGTCGATCGGCCGCTCCTGGTCCTGTCGAGCATCGGGCTCACAATGCTGGGCGTGGTGACGGGCGCGCTGCGCTGGAGCGTGCTGCTCCGCCTCGCGAACGTGCGCATCCCGTTCCTGCGCGCGATGCAGCTCCAGGCGACGGCGATCTTCTTCAACGTCGCGATCCCAGGAAACGTCGGCGGCGACCTCGTGAAGTCCGGCTACGCGGCGCGCGAGGCGAAGCCCGCCATGCGCCCCACGGTGTTCGTCATCGTGTTCGTGGAGCGCATCCTGGGGCTCGGCGGCCTCGTGCTCGTGGCGGGCATCGTCATCCTCCTGCGTGGCCCTTCCCTGCTCGCGAACCCGCAGCTGCGCGAGCTGGCGATCGCGGTGGCGGCGCTCGCCACCGCCACCGTGCTCGGTCCGGGGATCCTCGTGCTGCTCGTGCGCACGTCCGGGGACCGGCTCGAGCGCTGGACGAGCGGGCCGGGCAAGCTCTCGAAGCTCGCCGCAGCGCTGGTGGCGGCAGCGCGCCTCGTCTCGGCCGGGCCGAAGAACCTGGCCATCGGTCTCGCGCTCTCGATGACCCTCCACGCCATGAACATGGCGTTCTTCACCGCGCTCGCGGTGGCCATCACCGCGCGCGACGTCCCCTTCTCCGCGGTCGTGAGCGTCTTCCCCTTCGGGATCCTCACGCTGGTGCTCCCCATCTCCCCCGGCGGGATCGGCGTGGGTCACGTGGCGTTCGACCGGCTCTTCGCGATGATCGGGATCCCCGGCGGCGCGTCGGTGTTCAACGCCTACCTGGTGGCGCAGATCGCGCCCTCGCTCCTCGGCGCGTTCCCCTACCTCGCGCTGAAGCGCAGCCACGCGCTGCCGACCGACGAGGAGACCGCGGCCGCCGCGACCGCCGCAGCCGCGTCGGTCAGCGAAACGCCAGCACCGCCTCGATGACCCGCGCCTGGTCGCTCTCGGAAAGCTCGGTGTAGAACGGCAGGCGCACGAGGCGGTCGGTGATCCCCTCGGTGACCGGGCAGTCGCCGACCTTTCCGCCGAAGCGGACGCCCATCGGTGACAGGTGCAGCGGCAGGTAGTGGAACACCGCCGACGCGCCGTTCGCCTTGAGGTGCTCGATGAACGCCGTGCGCCGCTCGAGATCCGGCAGCAGCAGGTAGAACATGTGGAACGCCTGCTCGCAGTGGGCGGGCACGGTGGGCAGGGTGACGCCTTGCGACGCGGCCCACGGCGCGAGCTCTCGCTCGTAGCGCTCCCACACCGTCCGGCGCCGCCGCTGGATCTCGGTGCGCTCCTCGAGCTGCCCGAGCAGCATCGCCCCGAGGAGATCGGAGAGGATGTAGCTCGAGCCGACGTCGACCCAGGTGTACTTGTCGACCTGACCGCGGAAGAACTGGCTGCGATTCGTGCCTTTTTCACGCAGGATCTCGGCCCGCGCAGCGAAGGCCTCGCCGGCTGACGCGTTCACGAGCAGCGCGCCGCCCTCGCCGCA
>JAYTLP010000122.1:0-18034 GCA_043729375.1 Myxococcales bacterium | reverse complement strand
TCCAGATCTGGCCGGCCGCGCGGTGGCTGTTGATGACGATGACCTGGTCGTCGGCGAGCGTGAGCGTGAGGACGCCGGACGAGAAGTCGACCTCCACCTCGTCGGGGTCGAGCTCCGAGAGCCTCTCCTCGAGGTGATGCAGCTCGGCGTCGGCAACGCGGTCGAATTCGGCTTCGGTCACGCGGTCACGCTAGCACGCCGCGTCCTGCGCGGTGCCGCTCCCGCGTCGACCCGGAGTCGCTGCTACTATGGTCACTCGATGAAGGCGCGTGCGTGCATGGTGGTCTGCCTGGCCCTGTCGGGCGTGGCGCACGCGACCCGGCCGGTGCTGCGGCTCGAGCGCATCGACCCGCAGGGCTTTTCGACCGACGGCAAGGTGAAGCTGTTCGCGTCGCTCGTGGAGCTCGAGGGGCAGGTCGACGATGGCAAGCAGGGCTTCTCGCTCAAGCTCGACGGCAAGAAGACGCTGCGACCCGAACGCGTCGAGCCGTTCTTCGCCACGGCGCTGCCGCTCGACCTCGTGCTCGTCATCGAGAGCTCCGCGCTCTACGGCGTTCAGCAGCTCCCGAAGAGCGGCGCGCTGCCCACCGGAGACGTGCCACTCGACCACGTGAAGGAAGCGCTGGCATCGTTCCTCGAGAACCGCGGCGCCAGGACCAACGTGCTCGTCGTCGACTACGGCGGGGAGGTCACCCCGCACGCGCCGTTTCGCCCCGCGAACGCCGTGCAGGGCGCGCTCGACGAGCTGTCCCCCGATGGCGAGTCGGGCGATCTGCGGCTGGTGGATGCGGTGCAGGCAGCGCTCGTGCAGCTCTCGCGCGTGCGCGGCAGCGACGACGGACATCCGCCACGCCGGCTCGTGGTGGTCGTGTCCGACGGCCTCAACGCGTCGATGGACCGCCGGACGTTCCGCGCGCTCGGCGACGCGGCCGCCCAGGCACGCGTGCCCATTCACTCCATCGCGTTCTCCCCCGTCGACGATCGCGGCCCGCTGCTCAACCTCGGCGAGCTGTCGAAGCGCTCGAACGGGACGTTCCGCTGGGCCCGCAGCGCCGACGACCTGAAGCTGCAGATCGACACGCTCGCCGACGAGCTCGACAAGCAGTACGTGCTCACCTTCGCACTGCCCATCGACTCGCTCGAGGGCCACACCTTCCAGCTCCACTGCGAGCGGCTCGTCTCCAACCTCCTGCGCTACGACGCCGGCGGCTCCGTGTTCGGCTACACGGGCTCCTCCGCGCGCCGCAGCAAGCTGTGGGTCGTGCTCGAGTGGGTGGGCGGCATGCTGTGCGGGCTCGTCGTGCTGTGGCTCGGCTTCGGCATCGCGCTGCGGCTCGCGTCGCGCAAGAAACCGGCAGCGACGCTCGAGCGCCTCGACGGGCCGCGCGCCGGCCAGCGCATCGCGCTGTCGCTCTCGCCCACGGTCCTCGGCAAGGGTGGCCCCATCATCATCGACGACGCGGCAGCGTCCACGCGCCACTGTCAGCTCGGCTTCGACGGTCGCGGCTGGCTGGTCACCGACCTCGCCTCGACCAACGGCACGTGGGTGGACGGCCAGCGCATCGGCGGACCCGTGTACCTGCAGCCCGGCCAGGTCCTGCAGCTGGGGCAAACCCGGCTACGGTTGCATCTGTAATGGCGGGGTCGAGCATCATCGTCTGCGGGCAGCGCTACGACGTCGGAAGGCGCGTCGTCACGTGGGAGGACGACGCGCAGTTCTCCGCATACACGCTGCACCGCACCGACAGGCCGTCGGAGATCTTTCCCTACGCGCCGGCCAAGGGGCTCGGCTCCATCGCGGCGCGGTATCGCGAGCGCCGGCTCATCGGTCAGGATCGCTCGCTGTCGCGCCTGCAGCAGGTGCTGCGGCAGTTCGTCGTGCACCACGATGGCTGCCCATCGTCGAAGACGTGCTTCCAGGTGCTGCACAACGAACGCGGGCTGTCGGTGCACCTCCTCATCGACAACGACGGCACCATCTACCAGACGCTCGACCTCGTCGACTGCGCGTTCCAGGCCGCGGGAGTGAACGAGATCTCCGTCGGTGTGGAGCTCGCGAACCGCGGCGACGCCATCCGCTTCCCCGACGACTACCACGGCAACCGCGACAAGCTCACGTGCTCCATCCACGGGCACCAGTGGCTCGCGTACGGCTACACGAAGGACCAGATGGAGTCGATGACCGCCATCGGCAAGACGATGGCGCGCCTCTTCCCCAACCTGCCGCAGACCTTCCCGCTCGCGGGCACCGGCGATCCGCTGTGGACCTCCATCACCGACCCACGCGAGTACGCCGGCTGGCTCGGCCACTATCACGTGACGCAGCAGAAGTGGGATCCGGGCCCCTTCGACTTCCGTCAGTTCGTCTCGACGATCCGCGGACGCACCGTGTTCCCGCTCGTGCTCTCGCTCGATCGCGGCGCGCGCCCGGACATCCCCGACGACAAAAATCAGGCGCAGTCGGTCGCCGATGCGTTCTACGAGAACAACGAGGCCGAGGGCGAGGGCGGCTACTTCCCCGTCGGGCCGTTCGGCCAGTCACGGCTGTGGCACGGCGGCGTCCACCTGCGCGCCGAGCGTGGGACGCCGCTGTTCGCTCCATTTGCGGGCCGCATCGTCGCGGCGCGCATGACGCAGCCAGCGGCCATCGGCTCGCGCAACTTCGTGCTCATGAAGCACGAGGTGCCGGCGCAGGGCGGCAACGCCACGTTCTACACGCTGTACTTCCACATCGACGAGGAGACCGGCGGCGCGTCCGCCGATCCGCTGCTGCGCGCGCCCGCCTGGTGGGAAAAGGCGCACGACAAGCTGGCCGACGAGTCCATCGCGCTGTCGGTCGAGGTGGCGGCGGGCGAGCTCGTCGCCCACGTCGGCGAGGCGGGCGCACCCGGGCGCGCCGAGGGCCAGGTGCACGTGGAGATCTTCTCGACCGAGGAGCTCGGCGAGCGACTCGACCCTGAGTTCTGGAAGACCATCGACGGCACGACCTCGGGCCGCTTCTGCAACGACCCGTTCATCGTCGACGCCATCGACAAACCGAGCCGCGGCCAGGGGAAGAAAGACGGCCTCCTCTCCCGCGCCGAGGTCCTCGGCTTCTTCCGCGGCGACGACCGGCGCAAGGAGTTCCGCCGCCTCGCGATCCGCCACGTCTCCGAGTGGGCGGACCAGAACGACTGGCTCGTGCAGCTCAACCGCTCGCGCGACTTCGCGGGGCTGCCGAAGCCGACCCGCACGAGGCTCTTCAAGGAGCAGATCGAGCCCGTGCTGTGGTGGACGGACGAGATCGAGCGCGCCACCGACCTGCCGCCCGACAAGCTCGTGTGGAGCTACCATCCCATCACATTCATCCTGTGGATGAACGACCGGCAGCGCGGCGGCTCCAACAAGCCCACCGGCATCGAGGCCGCAGCGAGTTTCAACGGCCGAGCGCCACCCACCGCCATCATGGACGACCGCGACGCCACCGACGGCTTCACCGACGACGAGGACGCCGTCTTCGGCGCCGCGGCGAAGAAGCTCGAGCTCGAAGATCTGGCGAAGGGCTATCCCGAGGACGACAAGAAAGCGAAGTAGCTCAGGCCGCGTCGGCGACCGTCCGCCAGTTGAAAAGCCCGACGGTGACCACCGGTACGAAGCGCACGAGGCGGTAGACGAGCGCGGCGGCAAGGGCGAGGTCACGGTCTACGCCGTAGAGGACGAGCGTGCCCATCACGGCACCCTCGGTGACGACGAGCTGACCGGGCGGCCCGGGAATCATCCCGGCGAGGCGCGTGGCACCGACGATGACGATCCACTCGGCGACCGTGCTCGGGATGCCGAGCGTGTGGAGCACGAGGCCGACGACGAAGCAGTGCGTCGCGTCGTTCAGCACGGACAGCGCGAGCACGGGCACGAGCGTCCGAGGGCGCCTGCGCAGCCACACGACCGTCGCGAGGAAGGCGACGATCCCGGCGGCGGTGCTCACCTCGACGCCTACCTGCAGGCTGGGCGGCGCCTTTGCCCACAGCCACACACCGCCGAGCGCGAGACAGATGCTCGACGTGTCGGCGAGCTTCTCGAGCACCTGGATGCCGACGAGCGCGCGCAGCCGGTAGCCGAAGCGACGGATGAGCGCGACCGTCCGCAGCACCTCGGCGGCGGGCGCGGGCAGGAGCTGGTGCGCGGCGCTCGACGCCAGGTACACGCGCACCATCTCGACGCCGCCGATCGGCTCGCGTGCGGGGATGGTACGCATGAGCTGCCACAGCCGGATGCCGCTCACGCCCGTGTTGCCGACGACGAAGAGCAGCCCGGCAAGCGCCACGACGCCGAGGTCGGCCCGAGACAGCGCGGCGCCGAGCGCGTGCACGTCGACCTTGCGGATCACCCACACGAGCGCGACGCAGGGGATGAGGATGGCGAGAATCCACCGCCACAGCGGTGGACGCTGTGAGAGCTTGGACTGGAGCTCGTCCGCGAACGGCGGATCTTGCTCGGCTGTGGCCGGGGCATTCATCGCAGGGTCCGGAGCGGGCAAGCCGCGATCCAGCGGCTGCCGCAAGCTCAGCAGTGGCCGATCCAGGGGACGGGGGCAAGGTCGTCGGCGCTGCGGCGGACGATGCGAGAGGGTCGAGGCCGACCGAGCAGGCGACCCGTGCGCGCGGCGACGAGGATCCACAGAGGACCCGCTGCCAGGAGGCGCAGCACGTGCCGACGACCCGTCTTCATCGCCCGATCATAACGCGGTGCGGTCGAGCGTGACGACTTCCTCCGGCTGCGGGCCGCGACGACCCGTGAAGTGCAGGACGATGTCGACGTTGGGCCACCGGCCGACCGAGAGGTCGGAGCTGAGCCCCGCCTTCGTGGCCGAGTAGTTCGCGAAGTCGTCATCGGAGAAGTGCCACACCTGGCGCTGGCCGAGGTGGCCCTCCGCCGTGCGCTGCAGTGTGTCGAGCAGGCTCTTCTGCACCTGCAGCTTGCGCGCGGGCGTGTCCCCCGACAGCGGCGCGCCGTCGACGGCGATGTCCGCGCGGTTCACGCCGTACAGGTTCGCCTTCGGCGGGACGTGCTTGATGAGGCCGCGCGCCTTCAGGAACTTCAGGCCCGCGTACATGCTGTCCGGGGTGTGCTCGCGCGCGGTGATGATGGAGGCGCGGCGGGCACCGGCCGGGGTCGAGAGCTGGTCCACGAGAAGCTGCCACGCCGGGCCGCGCCAGGCCGCGACGCCGTCGACCGTACGCTTCAGATCGCGGAGGAACAGGTTGGGACGACCGGCCATGTCGACCATGTCGCGATAACCGCCCGTCCGCGGATCGCGATCGAGGTAGCGGTGCTCGTACGGCCCCGGCTTGCCGAGGAGCTTCTGCACGCCGTGCCACTCGTTCATCGACAGCGCGAGCTCGGGCTCGCCGATGCGGCTCTTCACGTACACCGTCGTGTTCATCGACACGGCGTTGTCGTCCCAGTCGAAGCTCTGGCTGCGGACCGCGCGCGGCGCTTTCGGCGCTGGACGCGGCGCGGCATGGAGCGCCGGCGAGAGCGAGAGAAGAGCCAGGACGAGCAGGCGACGCAGCACAAACAGTGTTTTTGCAGCTTGCGTACCGCCGAAGAGCCGACGCAAGCACTGGAAACCACGATCCGCAGCTGGCGACTTGCGTCACCACCTCCGGACCGCTGACCTAGCCGATCTGTGCGTGGGCCTCGTCCGGCGGCGCGGCGCGGAGGCCGGCCTTTCTGAGCATCGCCTGGTCGTTCGAGACGTCCGGGTTGCCCGTCGTGAGGAGCTTGTCGCCGTAGAAGATGGAGTTGGCGCCCGCCATGAAGCACAGGAGCTGACCCTCTTCCGTGAGCTGCTGGCGCCCCGCGGAGAGGCGCACGCGCGTCCTCGGCATGAGGATGCGCGCGGTCGCGATCATGCGGACGAGCTCCATCGGCTCCACCGGCTGGAGGTGGCCGAGCGGTGTGCCCTCGATGGCGACCAGCGTGTTGATCGGCACGCTCTCCGGCTGCGGGGACAGCGACGCGAGGGTGCGCAGCAGGTCGCAGCGATCGTCGAGCGACTCGCCGAGCCCGATGATGCCGCCGGAGCACACCGTGATGCCCGCGTTGCGGACGTGGCCGATGGTGCGGAGGCGATCGTCGTAGGTGCGGGTGGAGACGATCGAGCGGTAGTGGCGGCGCGACGTGTCGAGGTTGTGGTTGTAGGCGTGGAGCCCCGCCTCCTTGAGGCGCTGCGCCTGCGACGCGTTCAGCATGCCGAGCGTGACGCACGCCTCCATGCCCATCGCGGAGACGCCGCGCACCATGTCGACCACGCGGTCGAACGCGGGGCCTTCCTTCACCTCGCGCCACGCCGCGCCCATGCAGAAGCGCGTGGCGCCCGACGCCTGCGCCACGGCCGCGGCCTTCAGCACCTCGTCGACGGCGAGCGACTTCTCTGCCTCGACGCCACCCTCGTGGTGCGCGCTCTGCGAGCAGTAGCCACAGTCCTCCTGACAGCCCCCCGTCTTCACCGACAGGAGCGTGCAGAGCTGGACCTCGTCGGCCTTGTGGTGCCGACGGTGGACACCCTGCGCGCGGAACAGCAGCTCCGGCAGCGGCAGGTCGTGGATCGCACGGACCTCGGCAAGCGTGGGCGCAGTGGCGACGTCGGACATTGCGCATCCATACCATCGGCTCGTTTCCGGTACCATCGGACCGTGCGTATCGTCGCCGACCGCAACAACCCGTTCGTGGCCGAAGCGTTCCGCCCCCTCGGCGAGGTGGTGCTGCTCGCCGCCTCCGAGATCGACGCTGTCGCCGTGAAGAACGCCGACATCCTCGTCTGCCGCTCCACACTGAAGGTCGGCCCCGCGCTGCTCGATGGCAGCAAGGTCCGCTTCGTGGCCACGGCGACCATCGGCACCGATCACCTCGACGTCGCCTATCTCGCGCAACGCGGCATCGCGTGGGCCTCTGCCGCCGGCTCCAACGCCGACTCGGTGCAGCTGTGGTTCGCGTGCGCGCTGGCAGCGTACTGTCGCGTGAAGGAGGTGGAGCCGACGTCGTTGCGCATCGGCATCGTCGGGGTAGGCCACGTCGGCAGCCGGATCGAGACGCTCGCGCGGGCGCTCGGGCACGAGCCGCTGCGCTGCGATCCGCCGCGCGCCCGTGCAGAGGGCGGCGCGTTCGTCGACCTCGATACGCTCGTCGAGCGCTGCGATCTCGTGACGCTGCACGTACCGCTCGAGAACGCCGGACCGGATCGAACGCGGGGCCTCTTCGACGCCGCTCGCCTCGCGCGACTTCGTGACGGCGCGCTCCTGGTGAACGCATGCCGGGGTGAGGTGGTCGATGGCGACGACCTGCTTGCTGCCATCGGCAAGATTCACGCGATCTGCGACGTGTTCCCCGGCGAGCCGAGGCCTGCTTCCGCGCTCGTGAACGCCTGCGCGCTGTCGACGCCGCACATCGCCGGTCACTCGCTCGATGGCAAGGTGAACGGCACCGACGCGGTGTATCGCGCGGCGTGCGCGTTCCTCGGCGTGACGCCTACGTTCTCGGCGCGAGCGCGGCTCGCAAGCCCGTCGCCGCACGAGATCACCATCGCTGCCGGTTCGACCGCCGCGATGCTCGACGATGCGCTGCGCCCGTTCTACGACATCCGCGTCGACGACCGCGCGCTGCGCGAGATCGTGCGGGACGCGCCCGGCGGCTTTCGTTCCTATCGCGACGCGTACCCGGTCCATCGTGAGCCCCGCGGCGTCCACGCCACGCTCGGCGCCGGGCGGCCCGAGGTCGCTGCGGTGCTCCGCGTGCTCGGCATGACGGTTTAGCCCCGCTCCCGTCCGGGTGACTGTAGTATCCCCGCACGATGACGGACGCGTGGAAGCCCCCGCGCGGAGGTCCTGGACCGCCTCCGCTGCCACAGCCTGTGAAGCCCGCGCCCCCGCAGCCGGTGGTGCCGGTGGACTCCGTGGAGCTGTCGCTGTCCGGCGCCATCGACATCTCGAGCGGAGAGCCGGTCGTCCCGCCGAGTCCAGCCGCGCAGGAGTCGCCGCAGCCGGGGCCGGCAGCGGCTCCTGTCGCCGCCGTCGCCGTACCGCCCATGTCGTTCAGCCCGCCGCCGCCGCCCAGGCCGCGCCGGCTCACGCAGCCGGTTCCGCTCGTACCATCGCCGCCGCCGCCGCCGCCCCGGCATCGCGTGGGCATCGATCCGACGCTGGTGCAGCCGGCGACGCTAATCGAGCCGCCTTCGCTCGACGCACAGCGCTTCGACGAGCCACCGCCGCGGCAGGCCACGTCGCTCTTCCACGACAACGTCATAGTGGATTCCGCGCCGGTCGCAGTCGCCACGCTGGTCTGGGACGTGGAGGTCGAGCTGCTCACGCGCGAGGTTGCCGCGGTGCGCGAGACCGAGCCGGCGCGTGCGGCCCTCCTCCTCGGTGCGCAGTCGACGCTCTACCTCGCCGCGAAGCACGACCGCGCAGCTGCGCTCGCCTCGCTGGAGGCCTCGCTCGCCCTCGGGGAGGAGCGCTACGGCCTCCATCTCGCGCGCCGCGTCGCGCTCGTCGACCGCGCGTTCCAGCCTGCGCTCGCGCTGGGTCGCCGGGAGCTCGATCGTGTCGTCGATCCGAAGGAGCGCCTCGCGCTGCTCGTGCACACGGGGGTGCTCGAGCACTGTGCGGGTGACCTGGCCGCGGCGCAGCGCGCGTTCGAGTCCGCGCGCGAGATCGACCCGCGCGACGACACCACGCTCCTCGCACTCACCGATGTCTACGCGGCCCAGAGCGCGTGGGCCGAGCTCGCCGGCACGTACCACGCGCTCGCCGACGGCAGCTCCGACCCGTCGTGGCGCGGGATGTTCAGACATGCGGCTGGCACCGTCGAGGAGCGCGGTCTCGGCAACAACGACCTCGCGCGCAGCACGTACCGTGCCGCGCTCGTCGAAGACCCGCAGAACGTGCCGGCCATCACCGCGCTGTCGTCGCTGGCGCTGCGGCTCGAGGACTGGGGCGAGCTCGCGCGCTCGCTCGAGGCGGAGGCCGATCTGCTCGACGCGCCGGCCACGCAGCGCGGGCTCTACGAGCGCGCGGGCGATCTGTACTGGGAGCGCCTGTCCGACTCAGAGAGCGCCACCACGTGCTTCCGCAAGGCGGCGCTGGCGGTCCCGGACGCCCCTGGCCCGCTGCGGCGGCTCGCGTCGGTGCTCGAGTCCATCGGTCGGTGGAACGAGCTGGTCGACGTGTTCTTCGCGGAGCTGCAGCTCTGCAACTCCCCCGAGGAGCGCGCCGACCTCCACCAGCTCGTCGGCGAGGTGAACGAGAACCACCTCGAGCGTCACGAGGACGCCGTCGTCGCGTATCAGGCCGCGCTCGCCGAGGTACCGGATCACGTTGCATCCTTGCAGGCGCTAGCGGGGCTGTTCGCGCGCACCCGCAGGCTCGACGCCGTCATGCAGGCCGAGCTCGGAGAGGCGGAGCGTATCGCCGACCCGCTGCGTCGCGCCTCCCGTTACCTGCATCTCGGGGATCTCGCGGTTCACGTCGTCGGCGACGAGGCGGAGGGTACGCGCCTCTACGAGCGCTGCACCGAGCTCGAACAGGGTCACCGGGCCGCGTTCCAGGGGCTCGAGTCGATCTTCCGCCGCCGTGGCGAGCACGCGCGGCTCGCCGGGCTTTACGAGCGGCAGGCGAAGGCCACGGCTGCGCGGCCGCTCGAGCGGCTATACCTCGGAGCTGCGGCGCGGAGCCTCCTCGAGGCCGATCGCACCGACGAGCGTCGCGCTCTCACGCCCGACCATCTCGCGCGCGTGGAGCAGCACCTCCGCGCCGCGCAGGCAATCGATACCGTCGATCTCTCACCGCTGTTCACGCTCGCGGATGCGCACGAGGATGCCGGGCAGTGGGAGCCGCTCGTGGCCGTGCTCGCGCAGCTCGGTGCGCAGCTCGCGGGCGACGAGCTCGAGCACATCGGGCTCCTTCATCGTGCGGCGCGCGTGCTCGAGCTCCGCCTCGGCGCGGACGCGCGTGCGCTGGCCGCGTACGACCAGATCCTCGCGATCGCGCCGGCGCACGAAGCGGCGCTCCTCGCCGTGGTGCGCCTCCACCAGCGGGCGGGCCGCAGCGCGCTCGAGATCGCGGCGCTCGGACGTCTACGGGATTGCGCGTCCACGGCGCTCGAGGGCGCCGCGCTGTCGTACCGCATCGGGCGCATTCACGAGCGTCGCGCAGGAGACACCGAGGCCGCGCTGCTCGCGTACGAGGAAGGGCTCGCGCGCAAGGCCGACTTCCTGCCGGCCCTGCGTGCGCTCGAGCGCCTCCTCCGTCGTGATCGGCGCTGGAGCCGGCTCGTCGAGCTCGTGGAGCGCCAGCTCGTGGCGGCACGCTCGTCGTCGGAGCGCGGCGAGCTCCGCTACGCCATCGGACAGATCGAGGAGCTGCACCTTCGCAACCTCGAGCGAGCCGAGGAGTCGTACACGGCCGCGCTGCGCGAGACGCCCGGCCACCCGCCTGCCGGGGCCGCGCTCGCGCAGGTCAAGGAGGCTCGCGCCGATCACGCGGGTCTCGCGAAGCTTCTCGAGGAACAGCTCCCGCGGCTCGAAGATCCTGCCGCGCTCGTGGCGCACCTCGTGCGGCTCGCAGCCCTGCACGAAGGCCGGCTCGCCGACGCCACGCGCGCGCATGCGCTGTTCCAGAGCGCACGAGACGCCGGTGCCCTCGGAGCGCGTGCGTGGGCCTCGGTGCTGCGCACGAGCCGTGCCCATGGCCTCGTCGCCTCCGCGGCAGCACTGAGCGCGTTCTCGGACGCGGTGCGTGAGCCTCGCCTGCAGCTCGGCGCGCGCGTGCTGGTCGCGCTCCGCGAGGAGGCGCTACCGGGCGGCGAGACGTCGATCGCGTTCGACGAGATCGAGGGTCGTGATGCCGCACTCCTCGATGGCAAGATCCGCCGCGCACTGTCGCGGACGTCGGGTGCGAGCATCGACGAACTCGCGCTGGCCCGGCTGCTCGACGAGCGCGCGCGCATGGTCGACTGCGCTGCGCTACGTGCACTGCTCCACCTCGAGGCCGCGTGTCGCTACGATCGCTGTGGACACCCTCGTGACGCGGGCCAGGCGCTCGAGGCCGCGGACCAGTCCGTGAACGACCTCATCCCGGTCCTCCGCGGCGTGCGGCGCATCGCGATCGACAGCGAGCAGTGGCAGGCCGCCGTCTCGCTGTACGCGCACGAGGCCGAGCTGTCGCGCGATCCGCAGAACCAGGCGGACGCTCTGCTCCAGGCCGGCGAGCTCGCGCTGGGCCGCGCAAACGAGCCGCGCGTCGCGCTCGAGCACTTCCGGCGGCTCCTCGCGCGGCAGCCGCTGCATCCCATCGCGTTCCAGCGCTCGGGCGAGATCCTCGAGCGGGCCAAGGACTGGCTCGCGATCGCGGCGCTGTGGCGCCAGCGTGCCGAGGCTCTGGATGCACCGCAGGCGCGTGCGGAGGCGTGGCGCAAGAAGGCCGAAGTCGAGCGCGACCGGCTCCGCGACGTCGCGGGCGCGCTCGCCAGCTTCCGCGCAGCGCTCGATGTCGCACCCGACGACCTCGACTCGTGGAAGGCGATCGCGCCGCTGCAGGAGCACCAGCGCTTCTGGCAGGACGCCATCGACACGTACCGGAAGATCACCGAGCTCTCGAGCGGGAACGCCCTCGCGCGTGCCGCGCAGATTCGCGAGGCGGACCTTCGTGAGCGCGAGCTCGGTGACCGAGAGGGCGCGCGCCTCGTGCTCGAGCCGCTCGCGCTGGACACGAACGATCGCGATGCGCAGCGTCGCCTCGCGGGCCTGTCGGAGCGCATGGGACGCTGGGACGAGGCGTGTGCGCTGTGGAAACAGCTCGCGACGACGCGCGTGCCCCAGGAGCGCGCCGATGCGCTCGTGTCGCTCGGGCAGGCTGTCGAGCGTGGCACGCGAGACGAGGCCACGGCGTCGGGGTACTACGAGGAGGCCCTCGCCCTCGCGCTCGGCGCGGCCGAGCTGATCCCGACGCTCGAGGCGCGCTTTCGCGACGCGCGCGCGCTCGACGCGTTCGCGGAGGCGGCGGAGCGAGCCCTCGCGTCAAGCCGTGGCGAGCCGGGCGAGCTCGCGCTCCGCGACGTGCTCGCCCGCGTCTACGTGAAGGACCTGGCGAGCCCCGAGCTCGCGGAGGCGCAGCTCATCGTCGCCACGGAGCTCACACCCGAAGATCCCGCCACGTTCCGGGCGCTGGGTCAGCTGCTCGTCGACACGGGTCGCCCGGAGCGCGCGCTGCCGCTGTTGCATCGCGCCCTCGACCTGCAGCCTTCGTCGCCCGAGACGCTGCGCGCCATGGGTGCGGGCCTCGGCTACACGGGGCTCCGCGACGCGCCCCGGATCTTCGAGTCGGCGGCAGCGCACATCGCGGGCACGCCGCCGCCGCCGCCCATCGCGCCACTCGCGGTGCGGCGTGCGTTCTCGGTCGAGGAGTGGACCACCTATTTTCCGCGCGACACCACAACGGGCGCGCGCGCGATGACCGACCTTGCGCGCACGCTCGAGCCCTACGCGGCACACCTCGTCGCGGAGCTCACCGGCGAGCGCCCGCGAGGCGAGCCCGTGAGCGGCGCCGCCGACCAAATCGCGCGCGCGACCTTTCAGGCGCTCGGGGTCCCGCCGCTGCGCCTTTACGTGGACGCGGAGCTCGGGCCCGAGGTGGTGCCGTGCGCCGATGATACGGTCGCGCTGCTCGTCGGCCCGTCGCTGCTCGAGCCCGTGCAGGCGAGCCGGCTGAGCTTCGAGATCGTGCAAGTGATCGGCTGGATGGCCCAGGGCGAGACCCTGGGCGCGTATCTCCGTGGCCATGCGCTCGCGACGTTCGTGCTCGCCGCCTGCGATGAAGGCGGCGACGACGAGGTGAAGGAGGTTCGCCGTCGCCTTGGCAAGGCGCTCCCGCGCAAGGTCCGCAAGGAGCTGGAGCGCTTCTCGATCCCGCTCGCGGATGCGACGGGGATCTCGGGCGTGTGGGAGCGTTCGGGGTACGCAGCCGTCGAGGAGCTCGCGCTGCTCGTGTGCCGGGATGCGGGTGTGGCCTTCGAGTCGCTCGGCTACCTGCCGGGCGAGCCGCTGCCGCCCCGTGGGCGCGGCGTCGATCTCGTGCACTTCCTCGCGAGCGAGGACTGCTGGCGCGCGTACCGACGCCTCGCCGACGGGTAGACCTCACTCTCGAGCGCCACCTCCGAGCGCTTCGTTCGCGGTCGCGCTCTCGCCCTGGTTCGTCGACAAGACCGTCACGCGGCCGGCGGCGATGTTCATGAAGTCGTCCGGGGAAAACCTGCGTCGGACCCTACCGCGGGCCATAGCCATCGCATCAGCTGCCAGACGTTGCAGGCCTTCCGCCGTGCGTTCGACCGACGACGCCACGCTGTTCGCTCTTCGACGGGTTCGGATTCCGTAGCGCTACGTTCGGACGTGCGTCTGCTCCTTGTAAGCCATCGCGAAGAATATGTAGATGACGCCCATGATGCACATCACGCCGACGAAGAAGTAGAAGTACATCGGGCCGACGAGCCAGTAGGTCGAGACCTTCACATCCGGGCCGAACGTGCCGGTGGAGACCACGGGGCCGCGCTCGATGGCATCGCGCAGGCGAACGCGTGAGGCTGCGGAGTCGATGTCCGCGATGAGGAAGGTGCCTTCGAGCTTGCTGCTCTTGCCGGCCGCGTCGACGCTCTTCAGCGAGTCGCCGTCGTTGGCCACGTCTATCTTCTGACCGGTGATGAGCTTGTCGACCGTGTCGAGCACGATCCACGTCTCGGAGCCGGTCTCGATGGCCGTCGCGTGAAGCGGCTTCACCATCGCGTTGTTGACCGCTGCGATACCGAGGTTGCCGAGACTGGTCGACAGCAAGAAGAGCCCCATGATGAAGCTCTTCATCTTGAGCGGCGCCTGCTTGTACGAGAACTCGAGCGCGGTGATGGACACCAGGACCTCGCCCATCGTCATGATGACGTACGCGAGAACCTGCCACCACGCGCTCACGACCTCACCGTTCTGGATGCGCTTCTCGATCATCGCGACGACCACGAACGACGCGGCAGTGACGAAGAGCCCGATGCCGATCTTGCGCAGCGGGGTGACCGTGAAGAACCTCCCGAGGAACGGGTAGATCCCGAACGTGAACACGGGGACGAGCGCGAGGATGAAGAGCCCGTTCACGACCTGCAGCTGTGCGGGCAGCAGCGTGATGCCGAGGCCGAGGTTCTTGTCCATCAGCGAGGACTGCGCCTGCAGGGTCCAGGTGTTGCCATTGGACTGATCCCAGAGCATCCAGAAGATCGATACGAAGAAGTAGATGACGAGCAGGCGGCCGATGAGCGCAAGACCATCCTTGCTGACGATGTCCTTGAACCAGCTCGGGCCGGCGGGCGGCACGTGCGCATAGCGGCTGCGTCCGAGGAAGAACACGAGCGTCGCGACGGCCATCATTGCGGCCGGCAGGCCGAACGCCCACTTCGGGCCCCACGCCGGGTTCTTGAGCAGAATCGGGCAAAGGAAGATGGAGATCGACGAGCCCGCATTGATGGCGAGATAGAAGAGCGAAAAGGCGCGCTCGATGAGATGCGAGTTCTTGGCCGTGAACTGATCGCCGACGTTGGTCGAGACGCACGGCTTGATGCCTCCAGTGCCCAGCGCCACGAAGAAGAGGCTCGCGGCGATGGCCTCCGGGGTATGCCCGAGCAGCGCGAGCGCCACGCAGCCGAGCGCATAGCAGAGTGAGAACACCATGATGGTGCGGAACTTCCCCCAGAAGACGTCCGAAATGACCGCGCCGATCATCGGGAAGAAGTACGCGCCGGACTTGAACAGCGACTGCCACGACGCGGCGCGCGCCTGGTTGAAGTGCAGGTTCGACGCGAGATAGACCGTCAGGATCGAGTTGATTCCATAGAAGCAGAAGCGCTCGGCGAACTCGTTCGAGATGATGAACGCGATGCCGCTCGGCATCTTGTCGTCCCGCTCGATCGGCGCTGCGTCGGTCCCTGCATCTGCGGTGGCCTGGGTCATCGTGGGCGACTTAGCACATCCGTTTGACCGGGTGTTGGTTCCACGTACCCGTCTTGACACGGCGCGGCCCGTCGCCGATGAAGGCACATGCTCGAAAAAGCCCTCTCCCACTACGCGACCCACCGCACCCGGTCGGTCGACGACCTGAAGACGCTCGTGCGCATCCCGAGCTGCTCGTTCCCGGGCTTCGATCCCGCCGAGGTGGTGCGCTCCGCCGAGGCCACCGGCAAGCTCCTCGAGGCGCGAGGCTTCAAAAACATTCAGATTCTCCGGGTCGGTGACGCGCATCCGTACGTGTACGGCGAGATCCTCGACGTGCCGGGCGCGCCGACGCTGCTGCTCTACGCGCACCACGACGTGCAGCCCGCCGGTGACCTCGAGCGCTGGGCCTCGCCGCCCTTCGAGCCGACCGAGCGCGACGGCCGCCTGTATGCGCGGGGCACTGCCGACGACAAGGCCGGGATCGTCGTGCACACGAGCGCCGTCGACGCCTGGCTAGCCGGTACGGGCAAGCTGCCGCTCAACGTGAAGATCGTCGTGGAGGGTGAGGAGGAGATCGGCTCGGGCTCGCTCGGCGAGTTCCTCCGAACGCACAAAGAGCTGCTCGCCGCCGACGCCATCGTGCTCACCGACACCACCAACTTCGAGACGGGTTTGCCGTCCATCACCACGGCGCTGCGTGGTCTCGTCACGGTCGAGGTCGAGGTCAAGGCGCTCAAGCAGTCGCTGCACTCCGGCATGTGGGGCGGCCCGGTGCCCGACGCCGCGATGGCGCTCTGCAAGATGGTCGCGGCGCTGTCGGCCGATGACGGGACGATCGCGATCCCCGAGCTGTACGAGAAGCTGCGCCCGCTCACAGCCGGCGAGAGCAGCGCCATCGAGTCGCTCCCGTCGGACGAGAAGACCTTCCGCGCGCAGGCCGGAATCCTCGAGGGCGTCGAGCGTCATGGCGGTCCGGGCGGGGAGCAGAAGGCAACGAACCCGTGGGAGATGATCTGGCGGCGCCCGTCGCTGGCCGTCACCGCCATCCAGGCATCGAGCCGCAAGGACGCGCGCAACATCGTGAACGAGTCCGCTTGGGCGCGGGTCGGCATTCGCCTGGTGCCCGACCTCGATGCGTCCGAGGTCGAGAAGCTGCTGATGGACAAGTTGAAGGCTCTCGCACCGTGGGGCGTCGAGGTCACCGTCCACTCGGATGGCGCTTCGGGCTGGTGGTACACGGACTCCGACCACCCTGCGTTCCAGGCAGCGTTCCGCGCGCTCGAGAAGGGCTACGGCGTCAAGGCAGTCACCATCGGCTGCGGCGGCTCGATCCCCTTCGTCGAGCCGTTCGCGCGCGAGCTCGGCGGCGTGCCGGCGCTCCTCATCGGCGTCGAAGATCCGTACACGAACGCGCACTCCGAGAACGAGAGCTTGCACCTCGGCGACTTCGACAAGGCCATCAAGAGCGCGATCTATCTCTACGACGAGCTCGCGCGGGTCCTCAAGAAGTGAACGAGCAGCAGATCGAGCAGTGGTCGGGCCTCACCGGGCTGCGCTGGGCCGAGTACCAGAAACGCATGGACGAGCCGCTCCGCGCGCTCGGCGACGCGGCCGTGCTCGCGTGCAGCCCGCACCCCGGCGAGCGCGTGCTCGATGTCGGCTGCGGGTGTGGTGACACGACCCTCGAGCTCGCACGCCTCGTCGGCACGGCCGGCCGCGTGACCGGCGTCGACGTCTCGCCACCCATGCTCGCCGTCGCGAAGGCGCGAACGCAGGCGATCTCCCAGGTCACGCTCGTCGAGGCAGATGCGTCGCGCGCCTCGCTGCCGCAGGTGGACATTGTCTATTCGCGGTTCGGCGTCATGTTCTTCGACGATCCGGTGGCGGCCTTTTCGCACATCCACGCGGCGCTGCGACCCGAGGGTCGACTCGCGTTCGTGTGCTGGCGCTCTCCCCCCGAGAACGAGTGGGTGAAGGTGCCGCTCGAGGGCATCAGCCCGCACCTCGTGCCCGAGCCCGCGCCCGATCCGCACGCGCCGGGACCCTTCGCATTCTCGAGCCGCGCGCGCGTCGAGCAGATCCTCGGCGCCGCCGGCTACAGCGACGTGCGCATCGAGCCGCTCGAGCTGCTGGTGGCGTGGACGCGCTCGCCCGACCTCGAGGTCGGCGTCGAGCTGCTCTCGCGCATGGGTCCCGCCTCTCGCAAGCTCAACGACGTGAGTGACGAGGTGCGCGCGCGTGCCGTCGATGGCATGCGAGAAGCGCTCCGCCCGTACCAGAGCGCGCACGGTCTGTCGCTCGGCTGCGCATGCTGGGTCGTGAGCGCGCGCGCCTGAGGGTTGTTTTCGGCTACGCTGCGGCGCCATGAAGCCTCGCGCGCTGCTCCTCGCTGCCCTCCTTCCGGCATTCGCGCCCGCGGCCTCCGCGGCCCCCCTCGGGCCACAGGACTCGCTCGTCGAGCTCTTGCCAGCGCGTGCCGTGATCGCGGCCGTGGTGCGCAAGCACGCGATCGCCCCGCTACGCGACCTGGCCTTCTCCGACCCGGAGATGATGCGCGAGCTCGGCCCGTACCTCGAGCGCGCGCTCGGCCTCGACGTGACGCGCATCGACGGCGCGGTCATGTTCACGCTCGGCGTCAGCGACAGTAACCCGCACGTCGCGATCATCGCGCACGTCCCGTCGAGCTCCACTGCCGCGCTCAACCTGCCCGCGGCCGGCGACGCAGGCGGCACGCCGCTGTATCGCATCGGCAAGGACCAGTTCTGCGCGCGCACGAAGGCAGGCATCGCGTTCGGCCACGAGGCCGAGGTGCGCGTGGCCGTCGCGGTCGACCGCGGACGGGAGCCAGCGCTCTCCCGCGACTCGGCGCTCGGGCGTCAGCTCTCCGTCGATGTCCAGGATGTCGATCTCGTCTTCGCCGTCGCCCCCGGGCTGCTCCCGCCCGACAAGTCGATGGGCCTGCGCGATGCCACGCTCGTGCTGCACCACGCCGGCCTCGTCGAGCTCGTGCTCCACGGCGAGCCGGCGACGCTGAAC
>JAYTLP010000121.1:0-5523 GCA_043729375.1 Myxococcales bacterium | reverse complement strand
CGGCTCGGCCTCGCCACCAACAAGATCGCCGGGCGACGTCTCACCGACGAGGCCACGCTCGAGGTGGTGCAGCTCGCGATCGCCGGCAAGGTCAACGTGGCGCTGCAGAACGGCCTGGCTGCGACTGGGCTGCGCGCGGTCGGCCTCACCGGCGCGATCCGCGCAACGAAGCGTCCGGCAAAGGTGCTCGCCGGCGCGGGGCCGGCGCCCGTGGACCTCGGCCACGTCGGCGATCCCACGGGCTTCGACGTGGCGCTCGTGCAGCACCTCCTCGGTGGCGGCTACCTGCCCGTCGTCGCGTGCCTCGGGCGTGACGCAGCGGGGCGCGTGCTCAACATCAACGCCGACCTCGTCGCCAACCAGCTCGCACGTGCGCTCGACGTCGACGCGCTCGTGCTCGTCACGTCTGTGCCGGGCGTCATGCGCGACCTGCACGACCCCTCCTCGCGCTACGGCACGCTCACTGTCGCCGAGGGACGCGCGCTCATCGACAGTGGCATCGCCAAGGGCGGCATGGTCGCCAAGCTCGACGAGTCGCTGACTGCGATAGCAGCCGGCGTCCGTGCCATTTACATCCTCGAGCGAGACATTGCCAAAGCCCTCGCCGCGCCCGGCACCATCGGTACCGTGCTGGTCCCGTAGCCGCGGTCACCGCAACGGTGACGGTTACGGTTACGGTTACGGTTACGTCACTGCCTGGCGCCGGTGAGGGTGTAGTCGACGGTGCTCCCTGCGGGCAGGACGCCACCGTTCGGATCGGGCACGACGAAGTTCACGGGCAACACGTTGAGCGTGAGCGTGAGCTCGGCGCCGGTGGCGGTGCCCTTGCCGGTGACGGTGCCGTCGATGGAGCCGGTCGAGTGCTCGACGTGGATGGGCTGCTCGCTGATCTTGAGCTCGTGGTCCGAGAGCTTCGCGCGGATGCCGGTCGCGTTCACGGCGCCCGCGTCGGTGTAGAAGCCGTAGTTGAAGTCGAGCAGGAGCGCGCCGTTGCCCTCGCTGAGCGTGACGATGTCGGGGTCCGTCTTGCCGAACGCCGTCACCTGCACGTCGTAGCTGCCGTACAGCAGCTTCGGGTTGTCGCTCGAGGCGCAGCCCGCCACGCAGGCGCCCGCGAGGCAACCAAAGGACAGGACCAGACGGCGCAGGGGCGACATGGCCGGGACGCTAGTCAGCGTGCACCACCCCGTCAAGGCCCGCGGTGTGACGTTGACGCCACGGCGCCGCCGCACGATGCTGCTCGGCGTGTCGGACTCGCGCACTCGCCGCCTCGGGTCGCTGGCGTTGCTCGACAACCGCTACCCGGCGCTCCACGGGCTCCGGGTGTTCGCCATCCTCAGCGTCGTGCAGCACCACATCACGTGGATCTTCGTCGGCGAGGAGAAGCTGTCGCTGCCCCGCGACCTGATGACGCTCTCCATCTCCACGTTCTTCGGGATGGACCTCTTCTTCATTCTGAGCGGGTTCCTCATCGGCTCGATCCTGTTCCACTCCATCGAAGTCGCGGGGACGCCGCAGCTCGGGCGCTTCTACCTGCGGCGCATGTTCCGCACGTTTCCGTCGTACTGGATCGTGCTGACCGTGCTCGTGCTCACGTCCTTTCTCACGGACCAGCAACGCGCGCACCTGCAGTACGAGTACACGTACCTCACGAACTTCGTGCCGATTGGCCGCAAGAGCATCGTGATGCTGTGGGGCTGGTCCCTCGCGCTCGAGGAGCAGTTCTATCTCGTGGTGCCGTTCTTCCTGTTCGCGCTGACGAAGCTGCGCTCCGACCGCGGCCGGCTCGCCCTGCTCCTCGGTGCCTGCTCGCTCGGCACGGTGATCCGGCTCGTGGTGTATCTGCGCGGGGCCCCCTGGGACAACGTCACGCTGCACGACGAGCTGTACTTCCACACGTACACGCGGTTCGACACCCTCGTCGTCGGCATCCTGCTCGCCTTCGTTCACCGTCGCTGGGGCAAGGAGCTCACGCTGTGGCTTCGCGCTCCGGTCCACCGGGCGCTGCTCGCCCTGCCTTCGCTGACGTTGCTGTGGGTGCTGTGGTTCCCCAGCGCCGTGTACGGCGAGCACCTCCAGCTCTTCGAGGTCTTCGCGTGGGGTACGCTGACGAGCTTCATGTACTTCCCCGCGCTCATCCTGCTGCTCCACACCGACGGGCCGATCGGCCGCTTCCTCGGGCTTCCCCTTTTCAGAAAGGCGGCCACGCTCGGCTACGGCGTCTACCTCGTGCACATCCCGCTCATCGACAATCTCGTCGTCCCCCTCGCGCATATCGCCGACCGGAAACACGTGCCTCACGAGTGGCTCTGGCTGGGTGGCACCTTCATCGCCATGTCGGCCTCCCTCGCCGTCGGCTACATGATGCACGTGCTCATCGAAAAGCCGTCGCTGGCCCTGCGCGACAAGCTCGCGGCCTAGCCCTTCGTCTGATACGCTGAACCCAGGCACGGTTTATTCCCGTCGTGCCTCTTCAGCTTGGAGGTCCACCATGACCCTCGTGACCCGGGTGCTTTGTTCTTCGCTTCTCGCTGTCTCCCTCGGCGCATGTCACCATCAGTCCGGCGGCAGCCACGGCGGCGGAGGCGGCGACGGCGGCGACGGCGGCGGCGGCGGCGACCTGAGCGGCAACGCGGGAGGCGATAGCGCCGTGGACGACCTCCGGAGCCACGTCAACCTGTCGTGCGCGAACGGCGGGCACACGACGCTCACCGGCATTGTCTACGCGCCGAACGGCACGTTGCCGCTGTACAACGCGGCGGTGTACGTGCCGAACGGCACCATCGAGGCCTTCACCGAGGGTGTCACCTGCGACCGCTGCGATGGCAAGCTCTCGGGCGACCCGGTCGCCAAGGCGCTCACCGGCTCCGACGGCACCTTCACGCTGAAGGATGTCCCGACCGGCTCCGACATCCCGCTCGTCATCCAGCTCGGGCGCTGGCGTCGCCAGGTCACCATCCCGACGGTGGCCGACTGCCAGACGACGCCGCTCACGGACCCGCAGACGACGCGCCTGCCGAAGAACGCCTCGGAAGGCCACATGCCGCACATGGCCATCGTGACGGGCGAGGCCGACCCGCTCGAGTGCCTCTTCCTCAAGCTCGGCATCGATGCGGCGGAGGTCTCCGTGCCCTCGGGCACCGGTCGCATCCACTTCTTCCGCGGCACCGATTCGCCGGGCCTCGACACCAGCCCGTCGGCGCCGACCGCCGACACGCTCTACAGCTCGGTCGACAGCCTCAAGAAGTACGACGTCGTGCTCGTCCCCTGCGAGGGCGGCGCGTACGACAAGAGCCAGGTCGGCGGCCAGGCGCTGCCCACCGACCCGCGCGGCCTGTTCCAGCAGTACCTCGACGCGGGCGGCCGGCTTTTCTCCACGCACTTCAGCTACGACTGGCTCACGTACGCGGGCAGCCCGTACAACAAGGTGGCCAAGACGCAGAACAACGGCCTCTGGCCCGTCGGGCAGAAGGACGACTACAACAACACCATCGCCACGACGCTCGTGAACACCTTCCCGAAGGGCGTGGACTTCATCGCATGGCTCACCGCAGCCGGTGCGAGCTCGGCACCGGGAACGCTCAACATCAAGGAAGGTCGCTCCGACCTCATCGACGTCGATCCGGCCTACGCGCAGGCGTGGGCCACCTTCGACTTCAGCAAGGACACGAACGTGGACAATGGCAAGCCCGCCGTGATGCACGCCACATTCAACACGCCGCTCGACGCGCCGCCCGACGACATGGGGCAGCCGCAGTACTGCGGTCGCGTCGTCTTCTCGGACTTCCACGCGACGGCCGGCGCCGTTTCGGACAAAACCAAGCCGTTCCCGGAGGCCTGCGCCTCGGGCGCGATGACCGATCAGGAGAAGGCGCTCGCCTTCATGCTGTTCGATCTGTCGTCGTGCGTGCAGAAGGACTCGGCCGTACCGATTCTGTAGGAGCTACGGGTCGAAGGGCTGGCCGAAGCCGACCGGCGGGAGCTCTGCCGGGGACAGCCCGACGAAGCGCTCGTCCAGCCAGATGTGCTCCGCGCTGTCGATGGCACGCGCGAACGTGAAGCGCGCCCGCGTGGGGCCCTCGGGGCCGACCTCGAGGATCTCGACGCGCAGGCCGTTGCGCTCGACGGTGTCGCCGACCCGGAACGCGTGTGACGTGTCGCGATAGAGATTCTCGCGTCCGGCGGGGACGAGCGGGTCGCGCTCGGAGGACTTGAGCTCGATGACATTGCCGTCCTTCACGAGCGCAAGTACGTGCTGCGTTTGCGAGAGGATGTGCCATGTGGGCATTTCGCGACCGTAGAGCGACAGCGCGAAGGGACCGAAGAACGCCTGACCGCCACCACGCACCACGTCCAGCTCGGTGGGGTGCTCGCGGTCGACTCGCGCGGCCAGTGCGCGCGTGCCTTCATCGCTGAGCATCGCGCTGCGTCGAATGCCGAGCCCGCACAGCAGCGAGGCCAGCGGCCCGTGAACGAGCTGCACGAACGCGAGCACGGTGGCGACGAGGCCGATGAGCTCGGGGCGTCGGCGCAGCGAAAGGTCGGCGGGGAACCACGACTGGTCGAGGAAGGTCGCGACCACAGCCGCCATGCCGAGCGCGCTCACGCCGAGGAGACGCGCCGACGGGACCGCTGCGAGCACCGGCGCCATGGCGGCGAGAGATCCGAACAGCAGCCACGCGAGCGTGCGGCGCCGCGTGACGTCGAGCTCGGGGAGCATGCGGCGCACGCCGAGGACGAAGAGGACGAGCAGCAGCGCGACACCGAGACAGATTGCCCACAGCGGGGCGCTCGTGCCCCAGGGATCCGTGCCGAGGGTGAGCCACGCCTGCGCGAGAAGCTTCACGAAGCGAGCGGGCACGAGGCCGAGGAGCTTGCCGGGCTCGCGTAGCGGGTCGGCATAGAACGACGACGCGAACGTGCCGTAGCCGCGCACCGCGCGGATGACGAGGTAGCCGGCGGCCGGCACCACGAACGTCGCGAGCTCGAGCAGCCGACGCAGGGTGGTCCGTGGCGCGCCGAAGACCGCCAGCGCGAGCGCGTACCCGCCGAGGCAAAAGGCATACTCGCCGCACGAGAACGCGGCCATGTACGCGAGCATCGCACCGACGAGGAAGCCGCCGCCGCGGAGCGCGCAGCGCAGGGCCACGACGCCGAACGCCAGCGTCATGAGCACCTCGCGATTGGCGAGCCACGCGAGCGGCAGAACGTTCCACGGACCCAGCGCGAGGATGACGGTGGCGACCAGCGCCGCTCTCGATGCGAGCACCCGGCGGAACAGCCCGTGTGTCAGGAGGACGACCAGCGCCCACCACAGCAACGAATGCAGGTGCTGGAGCCGCACGTGGTCGCCCAGGTACTGGAGGTCGAGCCAGCGGAGCGCGCTCGGCAGCGGCCGGTAGAAGCGGATCTTCAGCCGGGCATCGGCCCACCAGGGCAGGAGCCCGCGCTGGACGAACGTCGCCCGGTCGGTATCGTTGACGAAGTCGTAGAGGTCAAAGGGCCCCCGGACGATGCCGAGCC
>JAYTLP010000120.1:0-6036 GCA_043729375.1 Myxococcales bacterium | reverse complement strand
TACAACGGCATCAAGTTCACCGACGAGTCGTTCAACCTCTTCCCCGGGATGTGCGCCGTCGACAACCCGAAGAACGTGAAGGCCACGTTCGAGGCTCTGCACGAGAACGGCATCACGACCACGCGGGCAGGCGTGTACGAGCCGCGCACGAGCCCCTATGGCTTCCAGGGCCACGGCAGGGCGTGCCTGCCGTGGGTGCTCGAGCTCGCCGGTGAGTACGGTATCAAGGTCATCGCGATGGAAGTGACGCGCGAGCAGCACGTCGACGAGATCGGCGAGGCGCTGCACAAGAGCGGCCAGCCTACGGGCGTGATGCTGCAGATTGGCACGCGAAACGCGCAGAACTTCGAGCTCCTGAGGTCCGTCGGGCAGCAGCAGGAGTTTCCGGTGCTCCTCGAGCGCGGGCTCGGCATCACGCTCGAGGAGTCGCTGAATGCAGTCGAGTACATCGCGCAGAGCGGCAATCACCGCATCGTCTTCTGTGTCCGTGGCGTGGAGACGCACCTCGGAGAGCCGCACCGCAACTTCGTCGAGTACGCGCATGTGCCGCTCGTGCAGCGGCTGACGCGCCTGCCGGTGTGCATCGACCTCTCGCACTCCGTCGGGCTGCGCGCCTCCGGCCCCGATGGCCTGCTCGACATCCAGCACGTCACCGCCCGGGGCATCGTGGCGGGCGCGAACATGGTGCTGGTCGACTTCCACCCGTTCTCCGAGCAGGCGCTGTGCAACGGGCCCCGGGTGCTCACGCTCGCCGAGCTCCCCCACTTCATCGAGGACTGCCGTCTCGTGCGCAAGACGTACGAGACGCGCCGCGTGCTCCACGAGCGCCTCCCCGCATGAGCTTGGCCGTCTCCATCGTCGGCATGGGCCGGTTCGGAACGACCCTCGGCACCCTGCTCGACCGCGCGCGCATCTCGTGGGAAGCCGTCGAGGCGACTCCACAAACCGAGCACTATGAGGCGCTCGGGCAGATCATCATCGTCGCAGTACCACTCGAGGCCGTGGCGCTCGTCGTGCGTGCGCTCGCGCCGCGGCCCGATCAGCTCGTCGTCGACGTGTGCAGCGTGAAGGTGCGAGCCGTCGAAGCACTGCGCGAGGTGCTCGGTGACGGCCGCTGGGTCGCGACGCACCCGCTCTTCGGACCGGCGATCCTGCGCGACGAGGGCGTGCCGCGCGTCGTCGTCTGCCCGCGGCCGGATCGTCCGGCAGACACATCGCTCGTCGAGGCGCTGTTTGCGCAGCTCGGCTGCAGCATCACGCTGCTCGACGCCTCTGCGCACGACCGCGTGATGGCGGAGAGCCAGGCGCTCGGCGCCTTCATCGGCGGCGCGCTGCACGACGTGCAGCTCCCGACCTCCCACGTGGCCGCACCTCCCTCCACCGTCCCGCTGCATCAGCTCGCCACGGCGCAGAACGCGACCGCGGGGCACCTCCGCGACACGCTGCTCCACGCCAACCCGTATGCAGCGGAGGTGCGCGATCGCTTCGTCGACGCGCTGCGCAGGGTCGTGTCCCCGGCGCTCGAGGGCGCCGACCTGCCGATGCTGCGCGGGGCGCTCGATCGCGTCGACCGGCAGATCGTGGCGCTTTTGCGCGAGCGAGCGGACATCGCAACCATCGTCTCGCACCACAAGGCGGAGCTCGGGCGACCCGTGCAGGATGCCGAGCGCGAGGCCGCCGCGTTCGTCGATCGCCGCGCGTGGGCTTGCGACGCGGGCCTCGATCCCGACTTCGTCGAGGCCGTGTTTGCGACGGTGCTGCCCTGGTCCCGCGCGCTGCAGGAGCGAGCGCGTGGCGGCTGAGACGATCGACGCGACGCGGCTCCACGCCGGCACACTGACGCCGCCCATCTCGAAGTCGGACGCCCAGCGAGCGCTGGCGCTCGCACACACCCTCGGCGATCCGGACATCGCGCCGCTGGTGCTCGGCGACGAGCTACCGATGGACGTGCGCGCGCTGGGTCGCGGACTCGAGGTGCTGCGCGCGGGCACCAGCACGCCCATCGACGTGGGCGACGGCGGCACTCCGCTGCGCATCCTCCTCGGTCAGGCTGCGATCGCGCCCGGCCCGTCGGTCATCATTGGATCGAAGCGCCTGGCGGAGCGCCCTCACGAGGCGCTCATCGAGGCGCTCACGACGGCGCTCGCGCCCGCCGGCCTGCGCATCGAGCGCGGCGCCTCGCTCTTCCCGTTGCACATCCAGCATGCACACGCGCGTGCGCCGACGCCGCGCTTCTCCATCCGCTCGACGGAGAGCAGCCAGTTCGCGACCAGTCTCGTCATCGCTGCCGCGGGGCTCGCGCGTCGTGAGGGCCGGGCGTGGGAGGTCGTTCTCGAGGGCGAGCTCGCGTCGGAGGGCTACCTCGACCTCACGTTCGACTGGCTCGAGCGCGCAGGCGTGGTCTACGACCGCAAGGACGCGCGCATCACCGTGTCGTCGATGGGCACGACACCCCGACGCGGTCCCGTGCCGGGAGACTGGTCCTCGCTCGGATACCTTCTCGCCATCGCGTGGAAGACGGGCGGGGACGTTGCGCTCGTCGACCGCGGCGCGGCGCACCCCGACCGCGCGATCCTCGACGTGCTCGCGCAGGCCGGCCTGTCCGTCGAGCACGGTTCGCTCACGCGCGTCCGCGGCGTGGCGACGAGCGGCGTCGAGGCATCCGGCTCGGACTGCCCCGATCTGCTACCGACGGTGGCGGCGCTCGCCTGTGCGCTTCCCGCGCCCACGAGGCTCACGTCGGTGTCGATCCTGCGGCTCAAGGAGAGCGATCGCCTCGCCGGCATCGAGGCGCTCGTGGCGGCCGGCGGTGCGCGCTCGCGGCGCGTGCACGACACTCTCATCATCGAGCCGGGCGCCATACCCCCGGCTCTGTCGCTCTCCAGCCGCGGCGACCACCGCATGGCAATGGCGGCGGCAACGCTCGCGGTGCTCGGTGGCGCGACGCTCGCACTCGACGACACGCACGTCGTGGACAAGAGCTTTCCGGGCTTCTGGCAGCAGCTCGAGCGAGTCGGCGTGCGGCAACGCTGAGCGGCAACGCTGAGCGGCAGGCTCAGCGCTTCGGGATGAGCCCGAGCAGCGCCATGCGCTGGGCGATTGCCGCATAGGCGTCGCGGCGGCCGAGCTGCAGCACGTGGCCGCCGGAGAACGCGAGGTGCACCCCACCGAAGTGCTGCGCGAGGCGCACGGCATGCTCGGGGGGCGCGATGCGATCGCCGCGCGCAGACTGCACGAGCACACGATCCGGCGTGACGAGCGGCGTGCGCTCGAGCGGCGAGACCAGCGCCATCGCGCGCTGCAGCAAGGGCAGCGTGATGCCCTCCTTCTCGGCACGCTCACGCTCGGACCGCCCTTCGCCGTGCGACCACAGCAGCTCGGGCCACGATGCCATCGGCACCATCGGTCCCACGAAGTCGAGCGCGTCCGTGGTGGCGAACAGCGCCGCCGTGTAGCCACCCAGGCTGATTCCGAGGACCGCCACCTTCTGCGCCTCCGCACCGGGGCGCGCGCGCAACCAGCGCACGAGAGCGCGCAGATCGAAGATGGCCTGCCCGAAGCCCTCGTTGCTGCGGACGGGGTTGGGAGACGGCCACGACGGCGCGTCGCTGTCCCGGCGCGCACCGTGGAACGGCAGCGCGAACATCACGACGTCGCAGCCGAGGCCGTAGAGCCAGCGCACCGAGAACGCCCGCTCTTCGACGAAGAAACGCCCGCCCTGGTAGCCGTGCAGGCAGATGATCGTCGTGCGCGGCCGGACGTCGTGCAGTAGAGCGTCGTGCAGAAACGCGCGCGCGCGCACTCGACGGTTCTTCTCGAACGCGAGGTACGCGTCACGCGCAGCGGGCAGGCTCGGCACATAGAGGCTCGGCCACGCGAGCTCGAGGACGTGCCCGCCATCGAGCGTGCCGCTCTGCTCGGTCGTTGCGTCGGGGTGCGGCGGCGTTGCGAAGAACGACGCCCTCGTCTCGGGCGCCTCGTAGTGCGCGATGACCTCGAGGAGCTCCGCGCGGCGGTCGTGCTCGCCGGCGGAGAAGACCTCGTGTGCCGAGCTCTGCGGGGCCCGCGTGAAGCGATGGCGCAGCGCACGTAGCACCGCGCCATCGATGATTCCGCCGACGTCGCTGCCGAGCTTGCGCAGTCGACTCACGCGCGTGGACCCTACTTCTTGCTGCGCTCGGCCATGCCGACGTACTTGCGCTCGTCGGCGCCGGTGTAGATCTGACGCGGACGCGCGATCTTCTGCTCCTCGTCGAGAAGCATCTCTTCCCACTGTGCAAGCCAGCCTGCCGTGCGCGGGATGGCGAAGAGCACCGGGAACATGTCGACCGGAAACCCGATGGCCTGGTAGATGAGGCCCGAGTAGAAGTCGACGTTCGGGTAGAGCTTGCGCTTCACGAAGTACTCGTCGTTGAGCGCGTACTTCTCGAGCTCGAGGGCAATATCGAGGAGCGGGTTCTTGCCGGTGACCTTGAAGACGTCGTCGGCGAGCTTCTTGATGACCGTCGCGCGCGGATCGTAGTTCTTGTAGACGCGGTGACCAAAGCCCATGAGGCGCTTCTCGCCCTTGCCCGTCTTGACCTCCTCGATGAAGGCCGGGACGTTCTTGATCGACCCGATCTCGACGAGCATTCGCAGCACGGCCTCGTTGGCGCCGCCGTGCAGCGGTCCGTAGAGCGCAGCGGCGCCCGCGGCGACGGCGCAGTACGGGTCGACGAGCGAGCTACCGACCGCGCGAACCGATGCCGTGGAGCAGTTTTGCTCGTGATCGGCGTGCAGGATGAAGAGCACGTCGAGCGCGCGCTCGATGACCGGATCGACGTCGTACTTCGGCTCGGCCATCTTCTTCATCATCGCGAGCAGGTTGCCGGCGAAGCTGAGGTTGTTGTCCGGGTAGATGAGCGGGAAGCCGAGCGAGTGGCGGTACGACCACGCGGCGATGGTCGGCATCTTTGCGAGGAGGCGCGTGATCTGGAGGCGGCGGTTGGCCGCGTTCTTCACGTCCTTCGACTCGGGGTAGAACGTGGAGAGCGCGCCGATGGAGCCGATGAGCACGCCCATCGGGTGCGCGTCGTAGCGGAAGCCGTCGATGAACGTGCGCATGTTCTCGTGCAGGAACGTATGGTTCGTCACCTCGCGCTGGTACTTCTCGAGCTCTTCCTTCGACGGCAGCTCGCCGTTGAGGATGAGGTACGCGACCTCGATGAAGCTCGACTTCTCGGCGAGGTCGGCAACGCTGTAGCCGCGGTAGCGCAGGATGCCCTTGTCGCCGTCGATGAACGTGATCGACGAGCGGCAGGAGGCGGTGTTGAGGAAGGCCGGATCGTAGCCCATGAGACCGAAGTCATCGGCGCTCGTCTTGATCTGCCGAAGCGCAGTGGTAGGAATGGCCCCGTCCTTGATTTCGATCTCGTAGGACTTGCCAGTGCGGTTATCGGTGACGGACAGACTTTCCTTCGACATGACGAGGCTCCCTTGGCCGTGCGTGCGCGACATAGTAGCGTCACTTTTCCGGACGTGACCCGAAAAGTGACGCGGGGCGTTACCGAGCGGGTACCGAGCGGGAACCGAGCCCAGGCTGACGAGGTCGTATAATGTCCCAGGCGTCCACGATCCAGAGCGTTTTGACGGAGCTGCGGCTCGATGAGCCGACCTGGTCGAGCGGCACGCCGGGCCGGCAGGCCGAGTGGCACCTCTGCATCGACGAGATCCTCTCCGAAGGCGTGTTTGCGGACGGTCCTGGCGTCGAGGTGGCGCTCCGTCAGCGCGGGCTCCTCACGATGCTGCCCACGGCCGTGGAGCTCACGCTGAAGGCGCCCGATCAGGAGCCCGCCGTGAGCCGGATCCCGGTGCAGTTGCTCCGGCCGCTCATGAACGAGTACATGGAGACCATCAGGCAGATGGCGCGGCTGCCACACGGCACCAACTCGCCGCAGCTCGAGGCCCTCGACATCGCCAAGCGCATCACGCACGACGAAGCGGGTGACCTCGTCAAGTCGCTGCTGCCGTCGCTGCGCCCGTCGCACGGGACGGCAC
>JAYTLP010000119.1:0-6830 GCA_043729375.1 Myxococcales bacterium | reverse complement strand
GATGGCGCCGTTCGCCGCCGATGACCAGGTCTTCTTCCGGCTCCTGAACGTGCCGCACGAGATGGCCATCGAGCACTGGCTCACCGACGCCAGCTCGGCCGTCGCGGGGATTTGCTCGGCGGGCCACGACAACCCCGTCTTCGTGCCCAGCATCGGCTGGACCGCCGCGCACTCGTGGACCACGGACGGCAGCCCCCCCCCCACGAAGCTCGGCGTCGTCGATCCCGCGAACAACTTCCTGTACGAAATTCACCAGTACCTCGACGGCGACTCGAGCGGCACGAGCGCAACGTGTGTCGGCGCGACCATCGGCTCCTAGCGTCTCGTCGATTTAACGAAGTGGGTGAGCGACCACCACGTGCGCGCGCTCCTCGGCCCGGTGACGTGCTCGACCGAATGAACGCCCACCGCGACGCGTGGTTCGGCTACTCGTACCGATCGGCCCGGTCCATGGTGGGACAGCTACGTGTATTTCATCGAGCCGGACGGCAGCACCGACAAGCCGCAGCTCAGCAGCCTCGTGAGCCACTTCCAGGGCCCGCGTTACAGTCGGAAGTTTGCCGCGACGACGAGGAGCGTCTGGTCGCGGCGGATGCTCGGGACGAACGATGCGTTCGTCGGGATGAAGCCGCTCGACGAGGTCACGCCCTCGGGGCCCGAGAAGAACGGCACCGTGGAGTGGCGCCAGTTGACCTCGACGCGGACGGAGAAGAAGTCCGTCGGCATGAGCTCGACGTTGGCCGTGACCCCCCACACCATCATGTCGGTGCCGGCACCCGTGACGAAGTCGGGCGGTGGATTGGGGATGAGGTAGCGCGACGGGTTGGTGAAGAACTCGCCGCGCGCCGACAGCGCCACGTAGTCGCGATGCAACCAGGCACGCAGGGCGAGCGCGGTGGCGCCGATATACGCGCTCCCGAGATCGGGGCCGCGGCCGCCCTGCTCGAAGCCTCCGTGGTTGTTGATCGACAGCGCGAGCTTGGACAGGCCGCGCGACATGGGCCGGTTGTAGACGCGCAGCAGGACGCTGTCGTCGTGGTGGAAGCGCACGCGCGAGGCCTGGTTGGGAGTGTCGGCGCCGACGTAGAAGTTGGCCACCATCGTGATCCACTCCCACGGGCTCCAGCGGAGCGAGACACCGCCGGCGGGCGCGAAGCTCTCCTTCGCGTAGGTCTGCCAGCCGTTCATCAGCCACGCTTCGACCTTGAACCGCACGGTCGGGAACCACTGGAAGCGAACGCCCTGGAAGTAGAACGGCGTGGCGTCGGATGCGAGCGCGCGCGTGTAGAGCCAGTTCTCGGCAGTGAGATAGCTCTCGAGGCCGATGTACGAAAGGAAGATGCCACCCTCGAGGTTGATTCCCGCATTGCGATCCCAGTGGTAGCCGAGGGTCGCTTCGCGGATATAGCGAAGGTTCGCCGTCGAGATTCCGCTGCCGCGTCTCACGCTCGGATCGAGGTCCTGCACGATGTTGATCATCGAGCCGTACTGGACGGAGAGCCGCCCGATGACGTGACGGTAGTTCCACTCGGTGCCGATGGAGGCGAGGTTGATCTGCAGCTCGTTGTGACGGCCGAGTGTCGCGGAGCCCTTGATGGTGTCGTCGTAGGGCCGGTTCAGTGAGAACGCGTAGTACGCGTCGACGTACACCGAAAGCGTGATGGCCTTCGAGATCTGGAGCGGGAAGTCCTTCTGCCTCGACTGCCCGTTGATCCACGTGAAATCGCCGAAGCCGAATGGCACGGGTGGCTCGTCCGCGCGCGCGGGCGTGCACATAACGAGGCCGAGGACGAGGGGAAACCACCGCATCCGCGCAGGTCCGCTCAGACGTTCTGGAACGGGGCGAAGCCCCAGAGCGCGAGGCCCGACATCACGAGCAGCAGCACGAAGAGGAGCATTGACGCCACCTCCATCTTTTTCTGTGCGCGCGGGCTGATGGCCACGCCCCACGTGAGCGACGCGAGCCACAGCCCGTTGGCGAGGTGGTACGCGATACCGAGGAGGCCGAGCGCGTAGACCGTGAACGTCAACGGCTCCGACAGCGCCTCGTGCATGCCTGCCCAGTCTTCCATGCGGCCGTGCGTCGCGGGCAGGATGCGCGCCTTGATGACGTGCGCGCCGAGGAACAGGAGGATGCCGACGGCGCTCATGCGCTGGAGCAGGTACTTCCAGTTGGTGAGGCGGCGGTAGTGGCCGTTGTTGGGGCGCATCTGAAAGATGGCCTTCATGCCGATCCAGGCGTGAAACACGATGGGGAAGCCGAGGCCGACGATCTCGAGAAACAAGAATGCCGGGCTCTCGCGACTCTGCCGGACGCGCTCGTTGAAGGCGCTCGCGCCTCCGAGCGCGTACAGGTTCGTCCACAGGTGGGCGATGACGTAGACGGACAGCGGGACCACACCGAAGAGCGAGAAGATCTGCTTCTGGGTGAGGCCTCGGGTGCGTGGTGCGACGGCGGCAGAAGACATGGGTAGCAGCCATGTACAACGACACCGCCCCTTTGAAAAGGGGCGGCCGCGAGACAAGCGGGCCCGTTATCGATCGACCTTCTTGAGCGCCGTGCCGTTGATGCAGTAGCGGAGCCCGTTCTCCGCCGGACCATCGGGAAAGACGTGGCCGAGGTGACCGCCGCAGCGCGCGCAGTGGACCTCGGTGCGTTCCATGCCGTGCGTGCTGTCGGTCGTGGTCTCGACACCCGCTGCGGAGATGGGCTGCGTGAAGCTGGGCCAGCCCGACCCCGAGTCGAACTTCGTGTCCGAGCTGAACAGGTGCTCACCGCACGCCGCGCAGAGGTAGGTGGCGGCATCCTTGGTGTCCCAGTACGGGCTCGTGAAGGCGCGGTCGGTGCCGTGCTTGCGCATGATCTGGTACTGCTCCGGCGTCAGCGACGCGCGCCACTCCTCGTCGGTCCTGGCCAGCGTCTCAGTCGGCTTACCCGTGGTCTTTTCCATGGGAAACAGGATGACGCCGCCGTCGCCGCGCGGCAAGGTGCAGGCTTTCGCGGTATGGTTCGAGCTCCAATGGAGGAAGCGCTCGAACTGCTCGATGGAGGGAGCATCGCCTTCCCGCGCATGCTGGAGGCCATCGCCGCAGCGAAGCGCTCGGTCTACCTCGAGGTCTACACGTTCTCCGACGTGGGGGTCGGCGCCGACTTCGTGGACGCGCTCGCCTCGGCCGCGCGTCGAGCCGTGCAGGTCGAGGTCATCATCGACGGCTGGGGTTCGCTCGGCACCGGCCGCGCCGTCAAGGCGCAGCTCGAGGCCGAGGGCGTGAAGGTCGACATCTTTCAGCCGCTCCGCACGCTTCTGCTCGGGCGCTTCCGTCGCAACCACCGCAAGATCCTCATCGTCGACGACGAGGTGACGTTCATCGGCGGCATCAACATCGGCGACGAGTACCGCACGTCCCCCGATCGCATCGGCTGGGCGGACCTCGCGCTCGAGATCCGCGGCCCCGCGGTAAGGCGCCTCTCGCGTCGCGTGCACCGCGAGGAGCTCGGCCCGGAAGAGGGAGCGGTCCGCATCCAGCTGTCGAGCTGGGGCGGTGGCTGGCGCCTGCGCGATCGCTACGTGCGGTCGCTGCGGAGCGCGAAGGTGCGCATCATGCTCGCGCACGGCTACTTCTTGCCCGATCGAAAGCTCGTGCACGCCATCGTGCGTGCGGCGGAGCGCGGAGTGGAGATCCACCTTTTGCTGTCGGGCCGCAGCGACGTGCCGTTCGCGCGCTCCGCCATCATGCGCGTCTACGATCAGCTCATCCCGTCGAAGATCCGCATCTACGAGTGGACCCGATCCGTCATGCACGCCAAGGCGGCCGTGATCGACGGGCGCGAGACGCTCATCGGCAGCTTCAATCTCGACCCCTTCAGCTTACGCAACTTCGAGACACTCGTGGAGGTCGACGATCCCGGCATCGCCAGCGACACGGAGGGCTGGATCGAGCAGCGCATCGCCGAGGCGCGCGAGATCACGCTCGCCGACTGTCGCTCGCCCGGCGTCTACGGCTGGTTGCTCGTGCGCATGGGCTTCTTCGGCGCGCTGCTTGCGCGCTTCTTCGGCCGGCTCATGGGAACCGGCCCCCGCCACTGGCCCTGAAGGCTCGCGAACCGCGTAGCATCCGTCCCTATGTCGAAGACCGAAGTATTCGAGCGCCGCATCGAGCTCCCCGTGTCCGTGGACGAGCTGTTCGCCTGGCACACGCGGCAGGGCGCGTTCCAGCGCCTCACGCCGCCATGGGAGCCCACGAAGGTGGTCTCGAACGACGGCGTGGTGAACGGCGGACGCGCGGTGATGGAGATGCACCTCGGACCGACCACGCAGCGCTGGGTCGCCGAGCACAAGGAGGTCGCGCCGGGGCAAGGCTTCGTCGACGAGCAGGTGGAAGGTCCGTTCAAAGCATGGCGGCACGAGCACCGCATGGAGGCGCTCGGGCCCGCGCGCTCCGCGCTGGTGGATCACATCGAGTACGTGCTTCCGCTCGGCGCAGTCGGGCACTTCTTCGGCGAAGGCATCGCGGCTCGCCGACTCGAAAAGATGTTCACGTACCGCCACGACGTGCTGCGCGAGGATCTCACCCGTCACGCCGAGTACCGAGGTGAGCGTCGTCGGGTGGCCATCACGGGCGCGAGCGGCATGATCGGACGGGCGCTGTCTGCCATGCTGACGACCGGCGGCCACGAGGTGCTGCGCGTGGTGCGTCACGGCGAGGGCGAGGTTCACTGGGACGGCAAGAGCACCATCGAGGCCGAGAAGCTGCGCGGCGTCGACACCGTGATTCACCTCGCGGGCGAGAACATCGGCGAGGGCCGCTGGAACGACGAGAAGAAGCGCAAGATTCGCGACAGTCGGGTCGAGGGCACGGCGCTCGTCGCGCGCACGCTCGCCGAGCTTGCGGACGGCCCGCGCACGCTCGTGTCCGCCAGCGCCATCGGCTACTACGGTGACCGCAAGGAGCCGGTCGACGAGGCCAGCCAGCGGGGCGACGGCTTCCTCGCCGAGGTGTGCGAGGAGTGGGAGCGCGCCGCCGAGCCCGCGCGCGCGGCCGGCATCCGCGTCGTGCATCCGCGCATCGGCATCGTGCTCTCGCCCGAGGGCGGCGCGCTGCCCCCGCTCCGCAAGGCCGTGGGCGCAGGGGTGGGCGGCCCGATCGGCCGGGGCGATCAGGGTGTGAGCTGGATCGCGCTCGACGACGTCGTGTATGCCCTGTTCGCGACCGTGATGCGCGACGACCTCATCGGGCCCGTGAACCTCACGACACCCAACGCCGTCGACAACGCGGGCCTCGCGAGAGCGCTCGGGCACGTGCTGCACCGGCCATCGTTCATGACGCTCCCCGCGGCCGCCGTGAAGGTCGCATTCGGCGAGATGGGTGAGCGACTCCTGCTCGATGGTGCGTTCGTCGCTCCGCATCGGCTCGTGGAGGCGAAGCACCGGTTCGCGTATCCCGAGCTCGACGCCGCGCTGCGCCACCTGCTCGGCAAACCCGACGCCGCGTGAGCGCGGACGACGAGCCCCGCCTCTTCGATGTGCTCGGCTGGAGCGACGCACGCGAGAAGGTGGCTCGGCTCGGCCTCGTGCGTCGGCCGGGCACCACGCTCCGGCTCATGGGCGGCGAGGTCTGCGAGCTCGGCCTCGACGATCGCCCCGATCCCCGCGGCCGGCTCCCCGTGAACTACCTCGACGTGGCGCCCGACCACGACCCCGACCCCGCGTACACCTACTTCATCGATCGAGACGGAGACCTTGCGCGCCTGCCGGTCGCGCTCGCGTCCGCCGCGCTGCACGAGGCAAGCTGGCACGAGCGCGCACCGCTCGCTGCGCCGCACCAGCCACCCGCGGTGGAGCTCGAAGACGGCGAGCACAAGGTGCTCACGCTGCACGGGCCGTGGGCATGGGCCATCCTCCACGCGGGCAAGGACGTGGAGAACCGCACCTGGGGAACACGCCATCGCGGTCCGCTCCTGCTGCACACGTCGGCGCGCCCCGTGCGCGGTGACGTGCTCGCGCAGGACCGCGCGTACATCGCGCGCTGCTCGGGCCTCACCATCGACCAGATCCCGACGGAGTTCGTCACCGGCGCCATCGTGGGCCTCGTCGACCTGGTGGACTGCTCCGTCGAGTTACGCTCGCCATGGGCAGCGCGCTCGGGCGCGCTGAGCTGGCAGCTCGCTCGACCGCGCGCGCTCCGGGAGCCCGTCGCCGACGTGCGCGGAAAGCGCAACCTGTGGACGTGGGTGACTCGAGGTATGCTCGAACCATGAAAGCGCGCGCGCTGTACGTGGGCCTCTCGGTTCTTCTGGTCGGCCTGGGGTATGGCGGGTGTCACTCGTCCAAGCGGGGTGTCGTGACCCTCGGAGACGGCGGGACGAAGCACGACGGAGGAGATGCAGGCCCGGGGCTCGCCGCCTGCGACGACGCGCATCATTGCGCGATGGGAGACCGCTGCCACGACGGCTTCTGCATCCACGACAACGGCACCTGCACCGACGACAACGGCTGCGAGAACGACACCTACTGCAAGTGTGCGAGCGGCGGTGGCGACGCCGGTGTATGCACAGGCGGCGTCTGTGTGCCCTGGGGCACGCCGCCGGGCGGCGCGTACGACCCGAGCTGCCAGGCGCCGTCGTTCTCGGTCACCGCGTTTCAGTCACCGACGGTGAAGTGCCACTGGACGGATCCGTCCGGTGGTGAGTCCGACGTGATCTCGACACCCATCGTCGTGGACCTCGACGGGGACGGCAAGCCCGAGATCGTGTTTGCGGCGGGTTACAACAGCGCGCGCCTCACGGCCATCCACGGCGCCGACTGCACGCCGCTCTGGCAGAACACGAC
>JAYTLP010000118.1:0-4248 GCA_043729375.1 Myxococcales bacterium | reverse complement strand
GAGCGAGAGGCCGGCCTCGAGCTCGAGCCAGCGGGCCCAGCGTGGGCGGCCGTTCGTCGGGGAGGGTTTCGGCGTTGCAGGCGCGGTCGGTGGCGTCGGAGTGTCGGTGAGTTCCGGTGCGGGCTTGATGGTGCTACCCGCGGGCAGCGGATCGACGGGTGGCGCCTCGACGACGTTGTTGACCGCGCCCACGATCTCGTCGAACAGCGTGTTGAGCACGACGTTCGACGCCCGCGGACCCCCGAGCGGGTAGCGCAGCCGGTTGCGGGCCTTGCCCGTCGCGCCCTCGCGCACGCTCACGGTCAGCGTCCAGTCCTTGCCGTCGAGCTTCACCGTGCCGGTCACTACGTAGTCGGCGGGGAGCTCGTGCGCGACGGCAGCCACGTCCTCTGCGGTGCCGTTTTCCGCGCCGATCTCCTTCGCGACGACCGCGTAGCGGTGCGGCGCCTCGAGGGGGTAGTAAGGCCGGAGCGCGCGCTGCACGATGGCCTCGATCGGCGCCACCGACGGGCCACGGAAGGGCGCCACGGCCACGGTGGGCTTGCTCCAGGCCTCGAGCGAGAACGAGAGCGAGCACAAGACGACCACGAGCTCGCGGAGGCGCGCTGTCGTGTTGCGTGTCACCGTCGCTGGGGGCGCTCGAGCTCGAGGTTGCCGCCGTCTGCCTGTGAGGCCGGCGTGGCCGGCTGGGCGGGCTTCGTCGCGCCCGGCTCGGACGGCGTGACCTGGTCGGATGACTTGGCGATGCCGCGGAAGTGAAGCGCGAAGTCGTCGGGCGTGGTGGAGGCGGACAGCGCGGTCTCGTACGTGATGAGCTGCCGCGTCACCAGGTCGATGAGGCACTGGTCGAACGTCATCATGCCGTACGGGTTGCGACCACCGGCGATCGCATCGCGGATTTCGCGGGTCCGCTTCGGATCCTCGATGAGCTCGCGGATGCGCTGGGTCATCACGAGGATCTCGACGGCGGGCACCATGCCCTTGCCGTCGGCTCGCGCGACGAGGCGCTGGCTGATGACGCCCTTCAAGACAGAAGCCAGCGCGATGCGAATCTGGCTCTGCTGGTGGGGCGGGAACATGCCGATGATGCGGTTGACCGTCTCGACGGCATCGAGCGTGTGCAGCGTGGACATGACGAGGTGGCCCGTCTCGGCGGCGTGGAGCGCCGTCTCGATGGTCTCCTCGTCACGCATCTCGCCGACGAGCACGACGTCGGGATCCTGCCGGAGCGCGGCACGGAGCGCGCGGGCAAAGCTCTCGGCGTCGAAGCCGATCTCGCGCTGGTTGACGACCGAGCGCCGATCTTTGTGGAGAAACTCGATGGGATCTTCGACGGTGACGATATGCGCCGCGCGCTGCCGGTTGATGTGGTCGATCATCGCCGCGAGCGTGGTCGACTTGCCGGAGCCCGTGATCCCCGTCACGAGGACGAGGCCGCGCTCCTCCTCGCAGAGCTTCTGCACGGCCGCCGGCAAGTTGAGCTTTTCGAAGCTCGGGACATCGGGCGGAATGATGCGGAGCACCATGCCGTGGAGGCCACGCTGCAAAAATATGTTCACGCGATACCGGACACCGTCGGGTGTGCCGTACGACAGATCGCAGTCGTGGTGCTTGTCGAACGAAGCGCGCTGCGTGTCGTTCATCAGGTTGACCGCGAACGTCCCGATGACCTCGGCCGTCAGCGGCGGCGTGTCGCGTAGCGTGCGGAGGTCGCCCTTGATCCGGAAGACGGGAGGCAGACCCGCCTTGAGATGCACGTCGGACGCCCCGAGCTGCCGGGCGGCTCCGAGAACGTGATCCAGGATCTGATTCATGGCGCGAGCGTAACCCGAAACGCCGATCTTCGTCGAGGAACCGTGGTAAGACACGCCCTCATGAAGCGGCAGCCGTGAGCGACGTGGCGACTTCGCACTGCCCCCACTGCGGTGGGCTCCTTCCCGATACGAGTGGCGTCGAAGGTGCGGTCAGCTTCTGTCCGAGCTGCGGCCGCCGGGTCGAGGGCTGGAAGACCGGGTTTCGCGCAACCATCGGAGGCGCCCACGCCGAGCCCGTGGTGCTCGGGCTCGACGAGCCGACGCGCGCGCTCGCGCCGGGCCCGGCCCTTCTGCGCAGCGCGGTGGCGAGCCAGGCGGCGGTCGCGGGCGACACCGACGTGATCGGCGTCGTGCGCGAGGACGCGGGGCCGTCGCGTCCCGTGCGCAAGCGCAGCGGCGTGGGTGGGCTGCTCCTGCTGCTCGGAGGCTCCGTGGCGCTTGCGCTCACGCCGATGGTGTTGATCCAGCAGTGGAAGGAGCGCCCGGTGGTCGTCGGCCCCGCGGTGGAGACGTCCGTCGTCGCGCCCGTGATCCCCGTTGCGGCCGTCGGGCCCGTCGAGCGGCCGGACCCCGAGCCGACGAAGCTCACGACGCCAGACCCCGTGAAGCCCGCGTCGACGAGGGCCGCGACGAAGCCCGCGGCGATTGTCGTGGTCCCGGTGCTCACCAGCCCCGCGAAGACACCGAAGCCCGAGCCCGTGCACAAGGAAGCGCCGAAGCAGCCGGGGCCGACGCGCCTCGCCGCGCTCGCGCCGAAGCCAGGCCCATCGACCAGGGGCGGCCTCCCGCACAAGACCGGCGGCAAGACCGACTCGCGCGCGAGCGATGTGAGCGCGCAGCCGTCGGGCACGGGGTCGCCCGTGGTCGCGCAGCAGGCGGCGCCGCCCGCGCTCGTGGCCGGCCCGGGTGACGAGGAGCAACCCGCACAGACGCCGGAGGAGCACGGTCGCGAGGACGCCTCACGCGCCGACGCCGACAACGTGCGCTTCGTCGTCCAGGCCCACCTGGGCCAGGTGCAGGCGTGCTACAGCCGCGCATTCAAGGAGTCGGCACCGCCGGGCGGACGCATCGACGTGGGCTTCGTCGTCGGCAAGAATGGCCGGGCGTCTCGCGTGCGCACCGAGTCGAACGCGACGCGCTCCACGATGCTGTCCGGGTGCCTCGAGCAGCGCATCGCGGAGTGGCAGTTCCCTCGTCCTGCGAGTGGAGAGTTCGAGCTCATCTATCCGTTCGTCTTCTCTCCTGGTAATTAAGACCCACATGTCCGAGGCGGATGGCCAGGAAGTCCTGGTGGTGGACGGCGACGAGAAGGTTCGACAGGGCATGCAGGCGTTGCTCGAGGAGCTGCGCGTGGTGCCGACGGTGCTCGCGGACGTGGAGCGCGCGCAAGAGCTGGTGCGCGAGAAGTACTTCGCGGTCGCCATCATCGACCTCGATACGCCGCGGCCGAACGGGGCGCTCGAACTCCTGCGCTACATCCACAAGGAAGCGCCGGGCACCGCGCTCATCGTGCTCACCGCGCGCAAGGTGTACGAGGCTGCAATCGACGCGTTCCGCGCGGGTGCCACCGACGTCATCGTCAAGGCACCCGGCGAGATCGAGTACCTCAAGGAGCGCGTGCTGAAGGCGTGCCTGCACGTGCGGCTCACGGACTCGAACGAGCGCGTCTTGCACGACGTCTTCTCGCTGCACGAGGACTTCCTCAAGCGCCTCGTCGAGACGAGCCGTCGCGCCGCGGAGCTCGAGGAGAAGCTCGGCGGGGGGGCGCAGTCCGCGGACTCCGACGAGGACACGAGTCTCCTCGTCGTCGAGCCGTCGGACGACCCCTGGCTCGGAGACGCGCTCGAGAGAGAGCTCGCGCAGCGCCCGGGCTTCAGGCTCGCGCGCGCGCACACCGGGGGTGAAGCGCTCGACGTCGGCGCGTCGCGACGCTACCAGGTCGTGCTCATCGCCGACGGCCTGCCCGATCTCCCCGGCTCGATGATCGCCACGACGCTGCGCGCGCAGGCCCCCGACAGCATCACGATCCTCTACTCGCGACCGGGGGTGGAGCCGGGACGTGCGCAGGTCATCGAAGGGTCGCGCATGATACCGCTGCTGGCGTCGCTCACGGACGCGCACCAGATCGTGATGCGGCTCGATGAGCTGCGCCTCGCGTTCCTCGCCAAGAGCCGCGAGCGGCGCTACCTCGGTGCGTTCCGGCAGCAGAACTACGAGCTGCTTCGTCGCTTCGCCGACCTCAAGTCGAAGCTCAAGCAGGCGACCAGCGCGCCGGCCGCGTAGCGTTCGTGGGCTATCTGCTACTCGCTCCGGTGCTCGTGGTTGCGGTCATCAGCGTCCTGGCAGCGCTGCGGCGGACGCCGACCCCTCCGGGGACGGATCCCGAAGCGCTCCGCACAGTCGTCGACTGGCGCGACCCGCCGCTGCTTGCCGC
>JAYTLP010000117.1:0-2631 GCA_043729375.1 Myxococcales bacterium | reverse complement strand
CGCGAACTTCACCTGCTCCACGGAGAGGTTGCCGGACGGATTGTCGCCGAGAAGGCGCGCGAGGATCAGCGAGCTGTTGAGCGGCGTGCGCAGCTCGTGGGACATGCGCGCGAGGAACTCGCTCTTGTACTCGCTCGCCTGCTGCAGCTCGCGCGCGTGAAGGATACGCTCGTGCACGAATTCGAGCCCGTCGCCAAGGCCAAGGGCATCGGGCTCCGGGTGAATGTCGACAGCAACGTACCGGACTCCATCATGAGCGACGAGCAGCGCCTCGTGCAGGTGATGCGCAACCTGATCTCGAACGCGTGCAAGTTCACCGACCGCGGTGAGGTCACGGTCCGGTTCTCGACGGATGGTACCGACCTGCGGGCCAGCGTGCGCGACACCGGCATCGGGATCCCGAAGGAGCACTTCGAGCGCGTGTTCGACGCGTTCCACCAGGTGGATGGCGGTGCGAGCCGCAAGCACGGAGGCACGGGCCTCGGCCTCGCGATCTCCCGCGATCTCGCGCACCTCCTCGGCGGCGATCTCGAGCTCGAGAGCACGCCCGGAGAGGGCAGCCTGTTCGCGCTGTCGATGCCGCTCGAGCCGCCCGCCACGTCCATGCACGCGGCGAGCTCCCTGCCGGTCCTTGCCCGGGCGGAAGCCGCGCCGCTCACCCGACAGCGGGGGATGTCCCGGCCGTTGTCCGTGCAGCCGCGGCCGACGCCGTCGCCTGGCCGCACGACGGCCCCGCCCTTCAACACCGTGTCGAGCAAGTCACCGGCGCCGGTGATCACCGGGGTCGCCGACGACCGCGAGCACCTCGATCGCTCGAAGCACCTTCTGCTCGTGATCGAGGACGATCTCGCATTCGCCGGCATCCTGGTCGATCTCGCGCGCGAGCTCGGCTTCCAGACGCTTCACTCGCCACGCGCCGACGATGGCGTTGCACTCGCCCTGCAGTACGTACCCGACGGGATCTGGCTCGATGTGAACCTCCCCGACCGCTCGGGCCTCTCGGTGCTCGAGCGCATCAAGCGCCAGCCGAGCCTGCGCCACGTCCCGATCCACATGGGGTCGGGCGACGACCACACGAAGCGCGCGCTGGAGCTCGGGGCGGTCGGTTATCTGCTGAAGCCAGCGTCGCGAGACGAGCTCGCCGCCGCCATCCGGCGGATCGAGGACCGCACCTCGAAGCGGGTGCGACGGCTGCTCATCGTCGAGGATGACGAGGTCCAGGCCGACGCGCTCTCGCAGCTGCTCGCCGCCGGCGACCTCGAGATCACGAAGGTCGATTCGGTGAAGGGCGCGCTGGCTCACCTGGCCACGACGTCGTTCGACTGCGTGGTCATGGACCTGCGGCTCACGGACGGTACCGGCTTCGAGCTGCTCGCGAAGATGAACAGCGATGATCGCATCACGTTTCCTCCGGTGATCATCCATACGGGCAAGGCCCTGACCGCGGAGGAGGAGGCGCAGCTACAGAGCTACTCGTCGTCGATCATCGTGAAGGGCGCTCGCTCGCCGGAGCGCCTGCTCGACGAGGTCGCGCTGTTCATGCACCAGGTCGAGGCGGACATGCCTCCGGAGCGCCAGCGCGTGCTGCGCGAGGTGCGGAGCCGCGAGCAGGTGTTCGAGGGCCGGCGCGTGCTCGTCGTCGAGGATGACGTCCGCAACATCTTCGCGCTCACGAGCATCCTCGAGCCGCGTGGCATCACCGTCACGATCGCTCGCAACGGGCGCGAGGCGCTCGAGATGCTCGACAAGCACCGCATCGATCTCGTCCTGATGGACATCATGATGCCGGAGATGGACGGTCTCGAAGCGACCCGTCGGATCCGCCAGCGCCCCGATGGAAAGTTGCCGATCATCGCGCTGACGGCAAAGGCGATGGCCGACGATCGCGCGGCCTCGCTCGAGGCGGGCGCGAACGACTACCTCGCCAAGCCGATCGACATCGACATGCTGCTGTCTCTCCTGCGCGTCTGGATGCCGCGGTGACCGATGCCGCTGCCGACCTCGACGCGCTGCTCGCGACGATCTACGAGCGCTACCACTACGACTTTCGCGGCTACGCACGGGCCTCGCTCCGCAGGCGGACGGCCAGCGGGATGGCGCACGTGGGGGCCTCGAGCCTCCCGCACCTGCGGCAGATGGTCGCGACCGATCCCGGCGCCTTTGCGGCGCTGCTGCCGTGGTTCACGATCCAGGTTTCGGACCTGTTTCGCGACCCGACGTATTTCCATCACTTCCGCACCGAGATCGTGCCGTGGCTACGCACGTATCCGTCGCGCAAGCTCTGGGTCGCCGGCTGCAGCACGGGCGAGGAGGCGTACTCGTTCGCGATCATCCTCGCCGAGGAGGGGCTCCTCGATCGCACGCTCGTCTACGCGACCGACATCTACGCGGCGAGCCTGCGGGCGGCGGAGGCCGGGATCTTCGGGCTCGACCGGATGCGCGCGTTCTCGGAGAACCACCAGAAGAGCGGCGCGACCACCTCGCTCTCGAGCTGGTACACGACGGGACCGCACGGCGCCGTGTTCGACCGCACGCTGCGCGAGCGCATCGTCTTCGCCGATCACAGCCTGGCCACCGACAACGTGTTCGCCGAGGTGCAGGTCGTGTCGTGCCGCAACGTGCTCATCTACT
>JAYTLP010000116.1:0-11692 GCA_043729375.1 Myxococcales bacterium | reverse complement strand
CGTGGGTGATCATGCGCAGGATGTCGGAGAAGATGACCGCGTCACCCGACGACGTGACGATGCGTCCGTTGCCGAGGTCGATACGTCGGATCGCATCGGTGAACGCGAACAGGTACTCCTGCACGGCGAGGTCGCGCCCGTTGGGCGGATAGATGGCGACGAGCCGACCGACGTCGCCCGACACCTCGCGGAACGGCCGCACGAGCTCCTCGGGGAGATCCCCGAGCTGCACATCGTCGAACGCGATCTCGGAGCGCAGCTTCTCGATGGTCTTCTGGTCCTCGGGCGAGAGCGCGTCGGGCGGCAGCTTGTCGATGCGGTCGGCGATGCGATGCGCGATGACCAGCTTCTTCGCCGCGTCGGTCGGCAGCATCGAATAGATCGATCTGCAGAACTTGATGGGCGCCTTGGCCTCGCCCTCGCGCTTCACCCAGTCGTCCATCTTGTCGCAGACCTGCTTGGCCTCCGCGACGCTGTCGGTGACCACGAACGCCGGCGTCATCGAGACCTTCTTGATGTCGGCAACGCGCTTGTCGAGGCGCGCGGTGCTCGTCTCCCCGTGCTCCTTGTTCCGGAGGTTGCGGCTGTCCGTCTCGAGGGCGCCAGGCAAGAAGCGCACGAAGACCACGAGTGACACCGCGGAGAAGGCCAGCGCTACGATGAGCAGGGTGCGCGGAAACCGCAGGGGGAGCTCGACGAGGAACGCGGGCCAGTGCGCACCGCCGCCGGTGTGTCGGACGGTCGGCGAGATGCGCTCCGACCAGATCAGCAGCGCCGGCAACAGCGTGAACGAGAGAAGCCAGCAGAACAGGATGCCGCCGCCGCCGATGATCGCGAAGTGCCGGAACGACGAGATCTGCGCGATGAGCAGCGTGCCGAACGATACGGCCGTGGTGCCCGCCGCGGTGAGCGTCGCAAGCCACGTGCCTCCGAGGGAGCGCGCGAGCGCGTCCTCGGCGTCCGCGCCGCGGCGTCGCTCCTCGAGGTAGCGCGCGAGCAGGATGACGCCGTAGTTGATGCCCGTGCCCATGATGATCGACCCGAGGAACGCGGTCTGGATGTTGAGGTAGCCCACCGCGACGGCCGCGAGCCCGAAGGCCCACGCGCAGCCGCACACGAGCGTGGCCCCCAGGAGCGCGATGATGCGGATGCGGCGGAAGTACACGGTCACGGCGATGCCGATGAGGCCGATGCAGAGGCCCGCGGTGGACACGAGGTCGCGCTTGACGGCGTCCTGCTCGTCGAGACCGACGTAATAAGCGCCCGTGAAGGAGAACTCAAGCTCGGGGTGAAACGACGCAGGCTGCAGGCTCTCGCCCACCTTGCGGACTCGCTCGATGAACGCGCGTGCCACCTTTGCATCCCCGCCCGAGGCACGCGGCCGGATGAAGATGGCGATGAGCTTGCCGTCGGCCTGCGCGTAGTAGCCGTTCGTGAAGCGCTTGAGATCCCCCTGCGCCTCGTCGAGCCGCTTCGTGATATCGCCGAGCGGTCCGCCGCCCTTGTCGACGACGGCGGGCTTGTCGTCGAGCTCGAGGTCGTACGGAACGGGAGAGGCGGCGAGCTTCTTCTGCGTGATGCCTTGCTTCAGGTCCTCGTCGATGGCGAGGAGGTCTTTCTCCGGCAGGTACACGGCAGCGTGCTTGCGATAGAACGCTGTGAGCGCATCGACCTTGTAGTCGACGTTCGCAATCTCGGGCCCCATCTCCTTCTGCAGCGCGACGACGAACGCGTCGGCAAACTTCTGGTTCGCATCGCGATCCGGCGACTCGACCCCGACCGTGAGCGACGCGGTCGAGCCGATGCGCCCCATCAGCTTGTGCAGGTCCTCGATGGACGGGTACCCGCGCGGCAGGACGGCGTACCACTCCGTCGAAATGGTGAGCCGCGACGAGAGCAGCACGGCGATGCCGGTGAGCACCAGGCACAGGGTGATGACTGCCGTCGTCCGCTGGTGCAGAAAACGGGCGTACCGGACCGCCCAGGCGGGAGGCGGGACGTGGGCGCGTTCATTGATCATGAGGAGAATTCCTCGACGGATGCTGCATCGTCGGCCCGAGCTTCGGACACGAGGTGGAGGCCGGTCGCGCCCACGAGCACGACTGGAAGAAGCTGCATGAAATGGTAAATGAGCCCGAAGGCAAGCGCGTCGGACACGGGGACGCCGACGATCGACAGGCCCGCGATGACGCCAGCCTCGAGCGCACCGAGCTGCCCCGGCGTCGACGGCACCGCGATGGCCAGGTTGCCGCCGAGCAGGACGAGCGCGGGCGTGGCCCACGGCACGTGGATGGCCATGGCCCGCAGGACGAGCCACACCATCGCGGCGTCGATGGCGTACGCGAGCACGCTGTACACGACGGCGAGCGCGATGTGCGACGGCGAGCGCAGCGACTGAAGGCCCCGCGCGAGCGTCTGCAGGCGCGAACCCTTCGCGCGCCCGACACTGCGGGCGAGCACGACGGCCACGAGCAGCCCGGACAGGCCACCTGCAGCGATCACCCAGATCGAGACGCGGACCCAGTGCGGCAACGGCATGAGCAACGGGAGCGGCAGCACGATGACCAGGAGGCCGAGCACCTCGAAGAGCTTCTCGACCACGATCGCGCCGACCGAGTCGACGACAGCGATACCGTCGCGACGCCGGAGCAAGTACACGCGCAACGCCTCCCCTGCGCGCGCGGGGAGGAGCGCGGAGGCCGCGTACGACACGATGAGGTAGTAGTAGAGCCGGACGAACGTGATGCGGGCGGCGCGGGCGAGCAACGTGCGCCACCGGGCTGCCTTGCACGCGAGGTTGACGAAGTTGAGCGCGGCAGCTGCGATGACGAGCGGCCACGATGCACGCGCGAGCGCGGCACCGAAATCGCGCCACTGGATCTTCTCGGCGAGCACGACGACCAGCGCGAGCAGCGTTGCAACCGAGAGCACCTGGAGCCAAAGACGCCAGCGGAGCGCCGGCGACACACCCGAGCGAGGGTCAGGCGGCATCGAGGATCTCGGGAACCGTGACGAAGGAGACGCCACGCTCACGAGCAACCGTCAGGATGCGGTCCAGCGCCTCTGCGGTCTGCGCGCGATCGGCGCCGACGGTGCCGTCGTGCAGGAGCAAGATCTCGCCATCCGAGAGGCACCCGATGGCGCGGGCCGCGATGACCTCCGCGCCGGGCCGATCGGTGTCCCACACACCGTGGCTCCACGCGACGAGCCGGAGCGCTCGACGCGCCAGCGCCGACGGCAGGAATGGCGACTTGAAGCCGTGGGGCGCGCGGAACCAGCGCGGCTCGGGCGCACCCGCCGCGACGATGGCCGCGCGAGCGCCGTCGAGTTGCCGCGCCACCTCGGCTGGCGAGGCCCACGCGAGCTTGCGGTGTCCGTCGGTGTGGCTGCCGACCACGTGCCCTTCGTCCGCCATGCGACGGACGAGGTCCGGGTAGCGGCGCACCGCCTCCCCGACGACGAAGAAGGTGGCGCGTGCCCCGTGCGTGCGCAGCGAGTCGAGGATCGCAGCGGTGTCGGCGCCGTTGGGGCCGTCGTCGAAGGTGAGCGCGACGCGCGGCGCGCCCGTCGACGGCACGCCGCGACGCGGCGAGCGCCCCGGCAGATCGACGTCCGGCAGATATACCCACGCGAGGTACGCGCCACTCGCGACGAGCAGCGCGAGCGCGCCTGCCGCAGCGCCGCGCATACCACCATCCCCCGTCGCTGCGATGGTCCCTAGCCAGCCGACACACGCGAGCGCGCACGCGGTGACCAGGATCACGCGGACGACGATCTTCGTGGGAGCCGTGCCCATGGCCGTGGTTTAGCGACAAGACCGCGAGCGGTCAACCGTCGACACGCTTGGTCACGTGGAGGGCTCCCCCTCGCTGTCTTCGTACCGCATGCGCGCGAGCACGGCGTTTATCTCGGCACCCATGATGACCGCGATCCCCGTCAGGTAGATCCAGGTCATGAGGATGACCACCGCACCGAGAGCGCCGTAGCTGCGCGCGTACGTGTGGAAGATCCCGACGAACGCCTTGAACAGCCACGTCGTGAGCAGCCACCCGAGCACCGCAGCAACGGAGCCGTACGAGCCGAGGTCCCACCCGTGACGTACCGACGGCAGGAACGTGTACGTGACGAGCAGCAGGCCGACGAGCGATGCGAGCGAGAGCGGATAGCGAATCCAGGCCCACACGTGCCCGAAGCCGCTGTAGCTCGATGCCACCCCGAGCAGGTCGAGCACGAGGCGGAGGAGCTCGGGCCCCACCGTCGCGCCCACGACGGCAAGGCCCAGCAGCACCGTGCCCGCCAGCGTGAAGAGCATCGCCTCGCTCTTGCGGCGCCAGTACGGACGCGTCTCGTGCACGTTGTACGCGCGGTTGAGCGACACCTGCATGGCGCTCACCCCGCTGGCGGCCGACCACAGCGCACCCACGAGCGAGATCGCGAGCAACCCGCCGCGCTGCTGCCCGACGACCTCGTGGACCGTCTGCCAGACGAGCGTCAACGCCGACGGTGGCATGAACGGCGCTATCCAAGTCATCAGCTGCTCGTCGAGCCCGTTCACGCTGAGGTAGCCGATGGCGGTGAGCAGGAAGATGACGAACGGGAAGAGCGCCAGAAGCGACCAGTAGGCGAGCTGCGCACCGAGGTCGACGACGTTGTGTCGTAGCACTGCCTGAAACAGCAGCTTCCCGAACTTGCGCGTCTGCGCGTACAGCACGCTCGCACTATGCCGAAACGCGACGGGACCGGGGAGGCAGAACGGCGACGGCGTTCGTGTTAGAACCGGGACCCATGTCCGCCGCGGGTACCGTCGAGAACGAGTCACCGGGTGCAGCGGGGAGCCCCCTGCCGAGCGCCCCCGACGGCGCAGCACCGCGGCTTGCGTGGCACCACGTTCCCGCGCAGGCCGTCGCCGACTACTGGCAGTCGAATCTCGAGACGGGCCTCACGTCCAAGGACGCGAAGCTGCGCCTGGAGCGCGTCGGGCCCAACGCACTGCCCGAGGCGCCGCCCGAACCCTGGTGGCGAAAGCTCGTGGCGCAGGTCAGCGACTTCACCGTGCTCGCGCTCCTCGGGGCCGCCGCGATCGCGGGTGGGCTCGGCCTCTTCGCGCCACTGCCGGGCGCCTCGTTCGTCGAGCGCTTCGGCGACTCGCTCGCCATCCTCGCGATCGTCGTCATCAACGCGGTCCTCGGCATCGCGCAGGAGAAGCGCGCCGAGAAGGCAATGGACGCTCTCCGGCAGATGGCGGTGCCACTCGCCCGCGCGCTACGCGACGGGAAGCCCCGCGAGGTGCCCGCGGCAGAGCTCGTGCCCGGCGATGTCGTCCTCATCGAGGACGGCGACCGGATCGCCGCCGACGTCCGCATCGTCTCGGGCAACGACCTCGAGGCCGAGGAGGCCGCTCTCACCGGTGAGAGCGTCCCCGTCCAGAAGGAGGCCCACGCGCAGCTCGAGCGCGACACGGCGCTCGCCGAACGACGCACCATGCTCTTTCTGGGCACGAAGATCGCGCGCGGTCGTGGTGTCGGCATCGTCGCCAACACCGGTGTGCACACCGAGCTCGGGGCCATCGCAGGCATGCTCGCGCGGGTCGAGCCCGAGGAGACGCCGCTCGAGAAGGCACTCGATGCGTTCGGCAAGCGGGTCGTCATCGGCTGCATCGTCATCTCGGCGCTCGTCTTCGCCGCAGGCATGGCGCTCTCGCACCAGACGGCTCGCGAGCTGTTCCTGGTCGCGGTCGCGCTCGCCGTTGCCGCCATCCCCGAGGGCCTTCCGGCGGTCACGACCATCGTGCTCGCGCTCGGCACGCAGCGGATGGCGAAGCGCAACGCGCTGGTGCGCCGACTGCCCGCCGTCGAGACACTCGGCTCCGTGCAGGTGATCTGCACCGACAAGACGGGGACGCTCACCCAGAACGCCATGACCGTGCGGGAGGCATGGGCCGGCAGCGTCCGCTACACCGTCACGGGCGCAGCGCGAAGGCTCGATGGCGTCATCGCCACGGCCGACGGCCGCATCGTCGATCCGGGCTTCGCGGCCGACAGCGATCACGATCTGCGACGCCTCGTGGAGGTAGCGACCTTCGCGTGCGGGGCGCACGTGTCCGGCGGCGACGAGGCGCTCGAGGTGCAGGGCGACCCCACCGACGCGGCGATGCTCATCCTCGCGCGTCGCGCCGGTCTGTCGGCGAACGGAAAGCTGCTCGGCGAGCAGCCCTTCACTTCACAGCGACGTATGGCGTCCGTGCTCGTGCAGGTGCAGGCGTCGACCGTGAGGGCGTACGTGCGAGGCGCGCTCGAGGCTGTGCTCGAGCGCACGACGCACACCTATCTGAACGGTCAGCGCGTCGCGATCGAGGACGCGCACAAAGAAGCGCTGCTGCAGCAGGCCCGCACCTGGGCCGACGCGACGATGCGCGTGATCGCGCTCGCGCGCCGCGACGGCTTCGACATGCCCATCGGCCCCTGCTCGCCACACGCTGGCTGGGAGGAGCACCTCACCCTCGTCGGCCTCGTGGCCATCGTCGATCCGCCGCGCCCCGAGGTCATACCGGCCATCGCCGAGGCTCGCGCCGCAGGGATACGCACCATGATGATCACCGGGGACCATCCCGCGACCGCGCGCGCAATCGCCGTGGAGATCGGCCTGTGGGAAGAAGGCGACCTCATCCTCACGGGTCACGAGCTCGACTCGATGGACCAGCAGCGCGTCGAGGAGCAGATCGACCGCGTGCGCGTCGTGGCCCGCGCCACTGCGGAGCACAAGCTGCGCATCGTCTCCGCCCTCAAAGCTCGGGGCATGCTGTGCGCGATGACGGGCGATGGTGTCAACGATGCGCCCGCAGTGAAGGCCGCGTCCATCGGCATCGCCATGGGCAAGGCAGGCACCGACGTGACGAAGGAAGCCGCCGCGCTCGTTCTGTCCGACGACAACTACGCCACTATCATTGCGGCCGTGGAAGAGGGCCGCACGATCTATGCAAACATTCGCAAGTTCATCATCTTCCTGCTGTCGTCGAACACGGGCGCGGTGCTGTTCGTGCTCGCGGCGGCGCTACTCGGCTGGGAATCTCCGCTCGCACCGATCCAGATCCTCTGGATCAACCTCATCACCAACGGACTCCCCGCGCTCGCGCTCGGCGTGGACCCAAGCGAGCCGAACCAGATGAAGCAGCCGCCGCGCAAGCCGGGCGGCGCGATCCTGAACTTGCACGACTACGTCGAGATGATCGGCGTCGGTCTCGTCATGGCTGCGACCGCGGTGTTCGTGTTCCTGCGCGCGATGAAGGATCCCCACCACGCCGCCTCACCGGGTGAGCTCGCCCACGCGCGCGCCATGGTGTTCGCGATCCTCGCGGTCGGCCCGCTCTTCTACTCGTTCGCGTGCCGGTCGGAGCGCGCGCTGCTCGTCGAGCAGGGCCTGTTCACCAACCGCGCCCTCATCGGTGCGGCGCTGGTCGGCGTCGCGCTCGAGGCCGTGACCCTCTACACGCCCGCGCTGCGTCCGCTCTTCAAGACCGCACCGCTGAGCGCCGGCGACGTCGCGCTCGTCTTCGCGATGTCCGTCCTGCCGTTCGCCTATGCGGAGCTCCGCAAGCTCCTCACCAAGCTGACGTCGAGGTGAGCCACCGCCGACTCCTTGTCCAGCGCGACGCGCTTCTTCAGCTGGACGTTCTCGCACTCGTAGACGTTGCCCATCCCGCCGCGACCGATGACCCGATAGCGATCGACGACCACTTCGCCGACGAAGGACACGTCCTCCACGGCCGCAGAGAGCCGCTGCTCGTCGAGGGCCGACGCGTACGTCGCATCGAACCCGCTCGACCCGGGTGGTTTGTCGCCAGCGCCCGCCGCGCCTGCGCGGGCTACGTGACCCCGAGATCGACCAGCACGTGCGCCGCTCACTCGTCGGAGAGCACGTTCTCGAGGCGCACGATGCCCTCCTTGTTGAGGACGATGCGCCAGCGCTTGAGCAGGATTCGGCGCCCCCCCGAGGTGACGCGGGCGATGAGGTTGATGTGATAAACCTTCGGCAGCGAGATGTGCACGAAGCGTCCTTCCGTGGGCGCGTAGTGACTCTCGCGCTGCTCCGCCTCGTCCAGCCGCGTGAAGAAGTGCCGCAAGTTCAGCCGCAGGATCTGCCGGAATGCCAGGCCCTCGGGCGCCACCCCGACCAGCCCTAGGCCGAGCTTGCGGCGGTAGGTGAGCACGGCTTCGCCTGCGGTGTCGGCGTTGCGCACCGTGCGGAGCGCGACGCGCATGTCCCGCACCTCGGCCGGCACATCCTGCGGCGCCATGAACTTCGTGATCTCCTCGATGTGTCCTGCGACGCGACCGAGTCCCGCGTCGGCGAGCGCGCCCGGCTGGATCTCGACCCGATGGTCGTACCCGCGCACTCGCCGCGAGATGTAGTCACGCGTCAGCTCCTTGATGCGATCCTTCGCCACGTAAGCTGCGATGGGGATGGCCACGAGCGCCGCCTTCGTCACGGACGGCAGGTTGCCGATGCCCGCGGGAAGCTGGGCCACGAGGCCCCACACCGCCGCCATGCCGGCGCCGACCATGCTCGCCGCATTGCGCACGAAGCGGTCGTCCTCGGTCTTGCCACTCTCGACGTAGAGGGCCTGTTGCACGGTCTTCTTCAGGAACGACTGGCGGTACGCGAAGTACTCGCTACCGCCGGGACGCAGATCGAGGTTGAGGTATCCGGCGCGACGTCGATATTCGCTCTCGGACTGCGCGTGGCGCGCAAGCACCTGCGCTGTGCGCGCGACGAAGCCCGAGCCGTCGTAGAAGCGCACCTCCTCGCGCGCCGCTTGCGCGAGGATGGCGAGCGCGCCATCGAGGAACAGGCTCGCGTACTCGTCTGTTGCGCGGAACACCGACAGCACCATGACCCCGTGCGCGAACGGCTCCGCCATGCGCTCGGCGCGACGCAGCGCGCTCAGCGCGACGCGCGCCTGCTTCGCGAAGCGATCGACCTCATCGAGGTAGCGCCAGCGATCGGCCGTCGGGCGCAGAGGCAGCGTGCCCTGCTCGTCCAGCAGGAGCTGCGTGCGGTCGCGGACGGCCTCCGTGAAGATGTGACCGAACAGCTTGACCTCGACGGCCAGCGGCGGCGCACGCACCGTGCCCAGGCTGAGCTGCACGAGCTGGGCGTGAAGCGCCACGAGCGGCGAGCGGCCCGTGCGATCTTCCGCGAGCTCCTCGAGCGTGAGGTCCGGCAAGTCGAGGCGCATGAAGTGTGTGAGGTCGCCGTAGAACTCGTCGCGCGGGTAGTTGTCGGCACGCACGCCGACATTGCGCGGGATGAAGAAGTACAGCTCCATGTCGAGCGGGCGCGTTCGCGACAGCGGCAAGAGATCGTGGGTGTGCTGCACTTCGATCTGCTCGTGATCGTGGCGCGTCAGGTTGAGCGCGGTGCGACCGCTAGGCGTGCCGAGGACCGTGCTCAGAGCCTGCATCACGGCCGACATCAGGCCCTCGGCAGGACCAGGCGCACGATGGAGCGCTCGCCTGTGGGCCTGCGCCCCGCGCTGCCTCCGACAGCCTGCGCGAACGCGACGAGCAACCGCCCCGAGTCGCCGAGCTCGGCGGCCGCGCCGCGAATCTCGAGCTGCACCTGCGCAGGCTGGACCTCGAGAGTGAGCTCGACCGTGCGGTTGGCTGGCGTGGCCGCAACGCCGGTGCGCAGGAGTGCTCGAACTGCGCGCTCCGCCAGGCGATCGGACTCCGCAATCATGATGTTGCCCACCGCGGGATCCGGCGGCGCAAATGTGACGAGGGGACGATCGGGGTAGAGCGCCGCCACCTCCGCAATCGCGCGCGTGACCATGGAGCCGATGGTGATGGGATCAACGCCGACGGGCGCCGGCCGCCCCGCGACCACCGCGAGCTCATCAGTGCGCACCCGCAGCTCGGCAAGCTCGCGCCGCGACGACGGTGCGGTCTGGACCAGTGAATCGATGCTGCGATCGATGCGCTCGAGCAGCTCGAGCGGGGCCGCGACGCCGCGCTCCTCATCGAGCGGCTCCTCCACACCGATGATGAGCAACCAGAACGGGCCACCGACCGGACGGGTGAGCGGCACGAGCGTCCCCGGCACGTGCCCCTCGGCCGGCCGGCCTGGGAGCGGCAGGTTGAGCTCGACCGGCAGCCCTTTTTCGACGGCGACGCGTCGCGCGGCCTCCAGGCTCGGCGTCTTGAGCAGCGTCGTCAGCGCCTCGCCTTCGTTGGCGGGCGTGAGCTCACCGACCTCGCGGAGCGCGCCGTTCACCTCTAGCGGGTTGAAGTCGGGATCGAGGAGCAGCGCTGGCCGTGGCAGCGCCCGGATTGTCTGGGTGAGCAGCGACTCGTTGGCGCCGTGCAGGATGAGCTGCTGCTGTAGCTTGCGTCCGAGGTCGTCGAGCGCGATGGACAGGTCCTCGAGCTCGTCGCGCGTCTCCACGCGCGGCACGTCGACCCAGCGCCCCTCCGCGAACGCGCGTGCCGTGTCGCGCATCCGTCGCAGCGGGCGCGAGACGTAGACGGCCGCGCCGAGCGACAGCAGCAGAGCCACCGTCACGCCCGCGCCGGTGGAGAGGCGCATCGTGAGGAACGCGCTCGTCGCCGCGTCGCGAAGGCTCACCAGGCGGCGGGCCACGCGTACGACCAGGCGCACCGGGCCCCGCGCAGGCAGCGGTACGGCGCCGTAGATGAGCTCATCGTGCACCGTGAGCGACATTCGACTGTCGTAGCCGAACTCGCCGCGCAGCGCTTTTTTCACCTCGGGGCGGTCCGAGTGGTTCTGCACGTCGCCGATGCGCGCGAGCGGCACCTCGGAATCTGCGAGCGGCCGCCCATCGGGCTGGATGAGCGTGACGCGGAGCTGCAGAAGCGTCGCGAAGCGGTGCACGGCAGCGTCGACCTGCGGCAGGTCGTCGAGTGGCACCTTCTCGAGCTCGTCGCGCAGCGCCTCCGCGCGGGCCTCGAGCACCGTGGCCTCGAGGCGCTCGAGCGTCGACAGGAACGTCGCACGCAGGAAGATCAGCGTCGGTCCGACGATGAGCGCCGCAACCAGCATGTAGCTGGCCGCGAGCTTGACGGTGAGGTTGATGCGGAACATCGAGCTCTACGTCACCGGCCGAGCAGCCACGCGAAGATGAGCGGCGCGACGATCGTGGCATCGGACTCGATGATGAACTTCGGCGTCTCGATGCCGAGCTTGCCCCACGTGATCTTCTCGTTGGGGACCGCACCGGAGTAGCTGCCGTAGCTCGTCGTCGAGTCGCTGATCTGACAAAAGTAGCCCCACAGCGGCACGCTCGTGCGCTGGAGATCCTGGTGCAGCATCGGCACGACGCAGATCGGGAAATCGCCGGCGATGCCCCCGCCGATCTGGAAGAAGCCGATGTTGCCGATGCCGTTCCGGCGCCGCGGCTCGAGGAGCTTGCCGGTCTTCGTGTACCACTCGGCCAGCGTCATCATGTACTCGATGCCGGTGCGGACGGTGTGGACGTTCTTGACGTCGCCGGCGATGACGTGGCCGGCGTACATGTTGCCGAGCGTCGCGTCCTCCCAGCCGGGCACCCACATCGGCAGGTTCTTCTCGGCCGCGGCGAGCATCCACGAGTCCTTCGGGTCGATCTGGTAGCTCTTCTTCAGCTTGCCCGAGCGCAGCACCTTGAACATGAACTCGTGCGGGAAGTAGCGCTCGC
>JAYTLP010000115.1:0-2532 GCA_043729375.1 Myxococcales bacterium | reverse complement strand
CGTGCGAGCGGCCGGCGATGCGCTCCAGCATGCGGCGCGCGTCGTCCTTGTCGCGTGGCTTGCCGAGGATACGCGGCTCGTCGGGCAGGACCACGATAGTGTCTGCCGCGAGGATCGGCATGCCGCCACCCTCGCGCTCTGCCACCGCACGGGCCTTCTTCGCCGCGAGCCGACGGGCAAGCGCCTCCGGACCCTCGGCAGGCAGCGGAGTCTCGTCGACGTCCGCCGGCACCACGACGAGCGGCAGGCCCGCCATCGACAGCAGCTCCTTGCGACGGGGCGAAGCGGAGGCGAGTAGCAGCACGGTCCGAGTATCGCTCATTCCGCGGCGTCGACGAGTCCGAGGCGACGCGCAGCCGCTGGGGGGAGGGGGGGGGCGCAACAACGCCACGGGCTGCCGCGGCAGGCTGTCGCGTTGCGGCAAAAACTTTCGGCAGCCGGCGTGGGCAGTGCTTTGTTGTTGCTGCGCTGATCGATCGGGCATCGGCTCGGCGTGCGTGGCATGGACCGTGCGTCGACGCATCCGTGCCCCGGCTTCATCTCGTGCTTCCGATCGCCCTTTCGATCGTCCTCGCCACGTCCGCAGTTGCTGCTCCCGGTGCGCCGGAGGAGCTCGTCCTCCCCGCGACCCTCTCGCTCGAGGACGCCGTCCGCATCTTCCGCGCTCACGGCTACGACCTCCTCATCGCCGACTCGCTGGTGAAGTCGGCCGAGGGCGACCTCGCGTCGGCCGCCGCCATCCCCAACCCGACATTCAGCGCGGGCGGCTCGTACACGTTCGAGACGTACCGTGGGCACGTCTACAGCCACGGCGGTCCACCGAATGGCTCGCCGTTGGCAGATCCGGAAAACCCGCACGTGACCACACCGTGGGGTGGCTACCTCACTCTGGGCGACGGCAACGCGCTCGAGGATACGATCTCCGGCAAGCGCGGCCTCCGCAAGCGCGTCGCGCTGGCGGCCCTCGCAGCGTCGCGGCTCGGGCGCGCCGACGCCGAGCGTCAGCTCGAGTTCCAGGTGAAGAGCCAGTACATCGCAGCGCTCCTCGCGCGCGACCTTCTCGACTTCGCGACCGAGATCCAGAAAGGGGCCGCGCAGACGTACGAGCTCATGCACGTGCGCCTGCTCGCCGGTGCGGTGTCCGAGGCCGACGAGGCCAAGGTAGAGACGGCGAAGCTCGAGGCGGAGCAAGCCGTCGATGGGGCCACCGAGCAGCTACGCGTCGCGAAGCTCGCGCTCGCGTTCCTGCTCGGCGTGCGCGGCGCGACGCCCGCCTTCCACGTCGATCAGGATCTGCCCCCGTATCGCGTCCCGGCCGCGCTCGGCAACACGACGCCGGACACGCTCATCGCCGACGCGATCCAGCGCCGCCCCGATCTGCGCATCGCCGACAAGCTGCGCGAGAGCGATGAGGCGAAGCTCGCCTTGAGCCGTCGGCTGCGCGTGCCCGATCTGAGCCTCGACGTCGGCTACCAGCAGCAGGCGGGGACGACCGCGAACGCTGCGCAGCCTCCGACGTTCACCTTCGGCATCGGCGGCACGCTGCCCGTGCTCTACCTCCAGCGCGGCGAGATACTGAAGGCCGAGGCCGGGCTGAAGCAAGACCAGCTCCAGCGCGCCAAGCTCGCCGCGCAGATAACGACCGACGTCGAGACCGCATGGACGCACTTCCAGTCCACGCGCGTGCGCCTCGAGCGCATGCAAGGGCGGCTGCTCGATCGCGCCAGGCGCGCGAGGGACCTCATCGAGATCCAGTACAAAAAAGGCGCAGCGTCGCTGCTCGAGCTGCTGGATGCACAGCGCACGTTCATCGCGACCAACGAAGAGTACTACGAGGATTTGGCCAACTACTGGACCGCCATCTTTCAGCTCGAGCAGGCGGTCGGCATGGAGCTCCGGTGATGCGCAACGTGTTCCGCAAAAGAACGTGTGTCTCCTTGCCCTGGGTGGTCTCCGCGACGCTGCTTGCCTCTGCCTGTCACGAACCGCGCAAGGACGCTGCGTCGACGATTCCCGTCGGCCAGGCGTGGCTCGCGGCGTCACAGCTCAAGGACTCCAAGATAGAGGTGACGCCCGTCAGCATGCACGCCGTCGGCGGCGCCATCGTCACATCCGGGCGAGTGACGTTCGACGACCTGCGCGTCTCTCACGTCTTTTCGCCCGTCTCGGGTCGCATCACCAAGATTCTCGCGGACCCCGGCCAGCGCGTGAAGAAGGAGCAGCCGCTTGCCATCATCCAGTCGCCCGACCTCGGGCAGGCGTTCTCCGACCTCGCAAAGGCGCACGCCGACGCCGACGCGGCCGACAAGGACTACCGTCGTCAGAAGGAGCTGGTCGAGGCCCATGCCGGCGCGCAGAAGGACCTCGAGACCGCAAAGGCGAGCTGGGACAAGGCGCGCGCCGAGCTCGAGCGCGCCCAGCGCAAGGCGCACATGCTCGCGCACTCCGGCGCCGACGAGGTGACGCAGGAGTTCCAGCTCCGGTCGTCCATCGAAGGCGAGGTGGTCGTCCGCAACGTCAGCATGGGCGGCG
>JAYTLP010000114.1:0-2803 GCA_043729375.1 Myxococcales bacterium | reverse complement strand
AGACCGATACCGCGGCCTCGATCGCCAAGATCGACACCGGGCTCTCGACGACCGAGACGAAGCTGCAGGGCGAGCGCGAGAAGCGCGTCGCGCAGGTGCAGAAGAAGTCCGAGGCGATGAAGGCGAAGCTCGCCACCGCGAAGGAGAGCGACCTGCAATCGATGCAGGCTCAAGTGCACCAGGCGCAGCAGGAGATCGATCACGCGTCCGATCAGGCGGAGGCGGCCGCGAGCCAGCTCTCGAACCACGCGATCGCGACCGCGAAGAAGGAAGCGGATACGCGCGTCCTCGCGATCGCGCACGAGGCCGCGAAGGCGCTGGCGACGATCGACGCGACGCTCGACCACGCTCTGCAGGCCGTCGAGGCCGATGCGCAGGCCGCCGAGGCCGCGCTCGCGAACATCGGCTCACAGGCGACCAACGCGATCGACAAGGGCTCCGCCGCGGCCCAGGCCGGGCTGCATGACATGGGTGACAAGGCCATCGCCACGATCGACGCGCAGGCCACGAAGGCGACCGAAGGTCTCGATGCCGAGCTCGCGAAGCAGAGCGCGGACCTGGAGAAGATGAAGGACGGGACGCCCGATCCCGAGCTCGAGACGAAGAAGACGCGCGATGCCATGGCAAAGGCCGCGGCCGATGACCTCAACAAGGCGATGGATCGCTGGGGCACCGACGAGGGCGCCATCTTCGCCGCGCTGAAGGGCAAGTCGCCCGCGGACATCGCCGCGATCAAGGCCGCCTACAAGGCGAAGACCGGCAACGAGCTCGATGCCGCGCTGAAGGACGAGCTCTCCGGCAACGACCTCGTGGAGGCCACGTCCGCGATGAGCGGCGATCCGGTGCAGCAGGCGGTCGGTGCGCTGCGCAACTCCGGCGGCTTGTTCAGCGGTGACAGCGACAAGATGAACCGCGTCCTGTCGAACCCGAACCTGACGCCCGAGCAGAAGCAGAAGATCTTCGACGAGTTCGAGTCGCAGACCGGAAAGAACCTGCACGAGTTCGTGAAGGACGAGCTCGGCGACAAGGAGGCGACGCAGGTCAACTCGGCCCTCGGCCCGGTGAAGGAGGACGCGAAGTTCGACCCGAACGCGCCGCTGCCGCTGCGCGAGGGCGAGAAAGCGCCGGACCCGGGGGCCACGCGCGACACCGCACTCAAGCTGCGCAAGGCGATGGACGGCTGGGGGACCGACGAGGGCGCGATCTTCGACGCGCTGAAGGGCAAGTCGCCGGCCGAGGTGCAGGCGCTGCGCGCTGCCTACCTGAAGGAATACCAGGTCGACCTGATGGACCAGCTCAAGGGCGAGCTGTCGGGCACGGATCTGGCTGTCGTCAAGGCGGAGCTGAAATCGGATCCCGTCAAGGCGGCCGCCGCGATGCTGCAGCAGGCATCCGAGGGGATGGGCACCGACGAGAAGCGCATCAAGGACACGCTCGCGGAGATCAAGGATCCCGCGCAGCGCCGGCAGCTCCAGGAGGAGTTCCAGAAGCGCACGGGCGTGTCCATCGACGAGATGGTGAAGGACGAGATGGGCGGGACCGACCGCGATGTCGCGCTCGCGTACAACGATGGCAACGCGGCGAAGGCGAACGCGATCAAGCTCGATGCCGCGACGAACGGCGGCGTCATGGTCGACATGAGCGACGGGCTCGCCGACACGTTTGGCCTCGACCGCAAGGCGATGCGCGACAACCTCGCGCAGAGCAATCCCCTCGGTCAGCTCGCGACGGCGCTGAACGGCGGAGAGAAGACGCTCAGCTTCGGTGGCGATGCGAACGCGGTCTACGACGTGCTCGCGACGGTCACCGACCCGAAGGAGCGGGACGAGATCAAGAAGGCGTACCAGGAGCGCACCGGCAAGGCCCTCGACGCCTCGCTGTCGACCGCGCTCTCGGGCGCAGAGAAGGATGCTGCGCTCGCGTATTCATCGGGCGACACCGACTCCGCTTCGGCCGCGCGCATGAGGGCCGGCGCGGACACGATCTGGGGCACCGACGAGAAGGCGATCTACCAGCAGCTCGAGGGCAAGCCCGACTGGGAGCGCAAGCAGATCATCGCCGCGTACAACGCGAAGTACGGAACGAAGGCCGGCGAGGACTTCGACTCGATGTTGAAGTCGGAGATGTCCGGCAACGATCTCGACAAGGCGAACATGCTCGCGAAGGACGGCAAGGTGCCGCCCGAGTTCGCGATCAAGTACGCGTGCGACGGCCTCGGCACCGACGAGGATGCGATCAAGAACATCCTGAAGGGCAAGTCGAAGACCGAGATCGACGAGATCCGGAAGGCGTGGGACACGAAGTACGGCAAGGAGGATGGCGGGTTCGACGCGCGCATCAACGGCGAGATGCCGGACGGGCGCGATGGCTTCGAGGTGAAGATGATGCTCGAGGGCGAGCCGCAGCCGGGGGACCCCGACTACGCACAGCGCATGCTCGACCGCGCCGGGAAGAAGTACCAGTTCGATCGTGGCGACGGCCTGTCCGCGGGCGTGATGGACCTGTTCAGCGATTCGGGCAAGGACCTCGATCGCGATCACGCCCGCCTCGAAGAGCTGAAGAAGGGCCTCGCGCCGGGCGGCATGCTGTCGCCGGAGCAGCAGACCGATCTCGACGCCAAGCTCGCCTGGCACGACGGCAACAAGGACAACTACGTCGCGTCGAAGAACGCGGTCACGGAGAACCTCGCGCAAGGCGCGGCCCTGGTCGTGGGCGTGGCGGTCTCCGCGCTGACGGCCGGGACAGCAGCCCCGTTCGTCGTCGCGGCGCTCTCGGCGCTGGCCGGTGGGCTGTCCGGCATGGC
>JAYTLP010000113.1:0-13230 GCA_043729375.1 Myxococcales bacterium | reverse complement strand
GCCCTTGCGCTGGATGATCTCGAAGAAGAACGGCCCCGCGTCCTTGTCCTTGAAGAGCCCGGCCGAGTCCTTGAGGAAGATCTGCAGCAGGTAGCTGTGCAGGCTCTCCCCGTCGACGAGGATCTGCAGGTCCTTCAGGATCTTCGGATCCTCGTCGATCTTGCCGACGCCGATCTGCTGGAGGTGCTGATCGAGCCCGTCGTAGTAGGCGTTCGGGGTGGACATGAACTCGACGCCGCGCTCGCGCAGGCCGCGCACGGTACCGATGATGTTCTCGACGGTGAGCGCGGCGTGCTGCATGCCGTCACCGCGGTGATCTTCCCCGAAGACGTTGATCTGCGAGGCCTTGAAGAACGGCCGCATCGGCTCGTTGTTCGCGAACTTCAGGCCGGAGCGCGGGTCGTGCATGACGATGGACTTGAGCCCCGAGCCGGTGTCGGCCTTGCGGACGTCGTTGGTGTGGAACTGCACCTTCCAGAAGCGCTGCATGCCGAGTACGTGCTCCATCCACAGCAGCGCGGGAGACATCGTCTGGAAGTTGGCGGTGAGGTGATCGATGCGGCCGAAGCCGAAGCAGTTCTGTCCACCCGTCGGCTGCTCAAGGAAGGCAAAACCGGGAAAGAGGCTCCGATAGCCGTCGCGCTGTACGAAGCGGAAGGTGGTGTCGCCGAACGGGGTGGTGATGGAGAACATCTCCAGCGTGCCGCCTTCGTCCGAGAACTTCTGCACGTCGCTGATCATCGTGCCGCCGCGCTCGTCGAGGAGCCGGAAGGTCTCGTCGATGTCGTCGACCTCGTACACGATGGTGCCCACGCCCTCGGGGTGCTTCTTGAGGAAGCGCGCCGCGCGGCCACCCTCGCCGACGGGCTCGATGCACACGATGATGCACTCGCCCGCCTGGAACGCTGCGGAGCGCTGCCGGCCGTCGGTCTCGAGCTGCGGCGTGGACCCGCCGATCTCGGCGAAGTCGAGCTGCTCGACGAAGAAGCGACGCACGCGTGTGAGGTCGTGCACGTAGTACATCAGCGATTCGATGCGGCGGATGCCGATGGGGGTGGGCATGGGAGGGGTCCTCAGGTCTTGGGCGCGTCGGGCTGACGGTCGGGGTGCGCTTCGATGAACGCGGGCAGTTCGGCGCACGCGGCCTCGACGCGCAGCAACGTCGGGTACGGCTCGAGGTCGACACCGAAGCGGCGCGCCGAGTAAAGCTGGGGGACGAGGCAAAGATCGGCGATGGTGGGCGCATCACCGACGAGAAAGCGGGTGTGGGCGCCGGCGGAGAGGGCCTCGACGGCCTCGAGGCCCCGCGCGTTCATGCGCGCCGCGAGCTGCTTCGGATCGGCGCCGAGCTCGTCTTTCAGGTAGTCGAGCATGGGCAGGTTCTGGAACGGCTGGGTGCCGGAGTTGATGATCTCGGCGACCTGGCGGACGCGCGCGCGCCCGGCGCGGTCCTCGGGCAGGAGGTGCGGCTTCGGGAAGCGCTCCTCGAGATATTCGATGATCGCGAGCGACTGGCCGATCTCGAGCGTGCGCTCCCCATCGTCGATCTCGAGCGTGGGGACCTGCTGCATCGGGTTGCGCGCCCGGTAGCTGAGCTGGTGCTGCTCGCTGTTGACGATGTGGACCGGCACATAGGTGTATGCCACGCCCTTGTGGCCGAGCGCGATGCGCACGCGCCAGCTCGCAGACGAGCGCCAGTAGTTGTAGAGCTTCATGTGAGTGCTGCCCCCGCTGCCGGCAGTCTGCCACAGCCTGGTGGGTGGCGAGCAGTCTCGGCGCTGCGCTGATAGGATGCCTTCCGATGAGCGAGCTGTCGCTGACGGTCAACGGAACGGTGCATCGCGTGCACGGCGTGTCCACGCATCGCTCGCTGCTCGACTGGCTGCGCGACGAGGGGCTCACTGGCTCGAAGCAGGGCTGCGCAGAGGGAGACTGCGGGGCCTGCACCGTCGCGCTCGTGGAGCGGGACGCGTTCGGCGCGCCGACGTATCGCGCCATCAACTCGTGCATCGCGCTCGTCCCGATGTTCGCCGGGCGCGAGGTCGTCACCGTGGAAGGCCTCGCCGGCACCGTCGAGGAGGAGGCGCTGAAAGCCGCCCTCGGCACGCGGCCGATGTTCTGCGACACGGACGGGAAGGCGCTGCACCCGGTGCAGCAGGCCATGGTCAGGAACTACGGTTCCCAGTGCGGTTTCTGCACGCCCGGCTTCGTCGTCTCGATGTTCGAGGCGCACGCGAGGCGAGGCGAGCAGATGGATGGTCCTCGCATCGCCGACCAGCTGTGCGGCAACCTCTGCCGCTGCACCGGCTACCGCCCGATCCGCGACGCCGCGATCGAGGCGCTCGACGTGGGCGGCAAGGTCGTGGCGGCCGACGCGCTGCTGCGCCGGCTCGACCGGCCCGTGGCCGCGCCCAGCGCCGTCCACTATCAGGCAGACGGCGATCGGTTCCTGCGACCGACGACGCTCGAAGGCCTGCTGCGCGCCCTGCGCGACGATCCCGATGCCGTTCTCGTCGGCGGTGCCACCGAGATCGGCGTCGACATCAACAAGAAGGCGAAGCGCTTCCCCTCGCTCGTCTCGACCGAGGGCGTCACGCCGCTGCGGGTCGTCGAGAAGCGCTCGCTGTCCGACGCAAGCTCCACGGGCTGGTGGGTCGGCGGCGCAGCCACTCTCACCGATCTGGAGCAGGCGCTCGGCGGAAGTATCCCGGCGCTGGACAAGATGCTGTGGGTCTTCGCGTCGCGACAGATCCGCAGCCGCGCCACGCTTGCCGGCAACCTCGTGACGGCGTCGCCCATCGGCGACATGGCGCCCGTGATGCTGGCGCTCGACGCCACGCTGCAGCTCTGCTCGCTCGACGGCGACCGCATCGTCACTCGTCTCGTTCCGCTCGCGACGTTCTTCACGGGCTACCGGCAGACGGTGCGTCGTCGGGACGAGGTCCTCGTCGGCATCTACTGGCCGGATGCCCCGGCTGGCACGACACGGCTTCTCGAGTCGTACAAGGTTTCGAAGCGGCGCGAGCTCGACATCAGCATCACCGCGGCGTGCTTTCGCATCGACATGCAGGAAGGTAAGGTAGTGCAGGCACGCCTGGCCTACGGCGGCGTCGCGGCCACGCCGGCGCGCGCGGTCGGCGCGGAGGCGGTGCTCGTCGGTGCAACCTGGCCGCCGTCCGCCGAGCTGCACGCCCAGGTTCGCCTCGCCATCGCGGAGACCTTCACACCGCTGTCGGATGCCCGCTCGGGGGATGGGTACCGGCGCGGGCTGGTGGTGTCGCTCTTCGACAAGCTCGTCTCCGGTGAGCAATCGGAGTCGCAGGACCTGCCGATGGACTTTGCGCGTGGACAGCCGAGCGTGGCGCTCGAGGCGTCGCGCGATCTGCGGCACGAGAGCGCGATCGGCCACGTCACGGGGCACGCCCAGTACGTCGACGACAGCGCACACAAGCGCCGGCCCGTGCTCGAGCTGTGGCCGGTGATGTCGCCGCACGCACGCGCGAAGATCGTGAGCCGCAACGGCGATCGCGCGCGCGCCGTGCCAGGGGTCTCCGCGGTGCTGTTTGCCTCGGACATTCCGGGTGTGAACGACGTCGGCGCCGTGCGCAAGGACGAGCCGCTGCTTGCGGTGGACGACGTGTACTTCCACGGTCAGCTCGTGGCGGTCGTCGTCGGTGAGTCGTACGAGGTGTGTCGCAAGGCCGCCGCGCTGGTGGAAGTGGTCTACGAGGCGCTCCCTGCCGTCCTCGACGTGGAGCAGGCGATTGCGGAGGGCAGCTACCACACGGAGCCGCACCGCATCCGCCGTGGCGACGCGAAGTCCGCGCTGCGACAGGCGCAGCACCGCCTGGAGGGCACGTTCTCGATGGGCGGCCAGGAGCACTTTTACCTCGAGACCCAGGCGGCCTACGCCGAGCGCGGAGACGACGGCGACATCACTGTGGTCAGCTCCACGCAGCATCCGTCGGAGATCCAGGTCGTGGTCGCGCACCTCCTGCACCTGTCCCGCAACCAGGTGGTGGTGCAGTGCCCGCGCATGGGCGGCGGCTTCGGTGGCAAGGAGACGCAGGGCAACACGTGGGCCGGGCTCGCAGCGCTCGCGGCGTGGAAGACCGGCACGCCGGTGCGCGTCCAGCTCGATCGCGATCTCGACATGATCCTCACGGGGAAGCGGCACCCGTTCCGTGCGACCTTCGAGGTCGGCTTCGACGACGACGGCCGCATCCGCGGCCTCACGGCCGAGCTCGTCTCCGACGGGGGATGGGCGCTCGATCTTTCGGAGTCCATCCTCGATCGCGCGCTGTTCCACATCGACAACGGGTATTACCTGCCCGCGCTCGATGTCCTCGGTCGCGTGGCCAGGACCAACCGCGTTTCGAACACCGCCTTCCGGGGCTTCGGCGGTCCGCAGGGTATGCTCGTCACGGAAGAGATCATGGACCGGGTCGCGCGCACGCTCGGGCTCCGGCCCGAGGTGGTCCGCGAGCGCAACCTGTATCGCGGCACCGGCGAGACGAACACCACGCATTACGGCCAGCCGATCGGCGACAACCGTCTCGAGCAGATGTGGGCGACGCTGCGCAAGAGCTCCGAGCTCGTCGCCCGCCGTCGCGAGATCGACGCGTGGAACGAGGCGCACCCGCACCGCAAGCGCGGCATCGCGATGACGCCCGTGAAGTTCGGAATCTCGTTCACCGCGAGCTTCCTCAACCAGGCGGGCGCACTCATCGTCTTTTATACCGACGGCACGTGCCAGGTGAACCACGGCGGCACCGAGATGGGCCAGGGTCTCTACACCAAGATCCTCGGCATCACGATGCGCGAGCTGTGCCTCTCCGCGTCGTCGGTGCGCGTGATGAAGACGCAGACCGACAAGGTGCCGAACACCTCGGCCACCGCGGCGTCGGCCGGCGCGGACCTGAACGGCATGGCAGTGAAGCACGCGTGCGAGCAGCTCAAGCAGAGGCTGTGGCCGCTGGCCGTGAAGCTCCTCCTCGAGCGCGGCGTGCAGGCCGACCTCACCAACCTGCGCGGCGAAGGCAGCGAGCTGTGGTCATCGACCGCGCCCAACAAGCGGGTCGCCTACCACGAGATCTGCACGCGCGCGCACTTCGAGCAGGTGTCGATGTCGGCGACGGGCTTTTACCGCACGCCCGGGGTGCACTACGACAAGGCGCGCGGACAGGGCAAGCCGTTCCACTACTTCGCGTGCGGCGCGGCCGTCGCCGAGGTCGAGGTCGATGGGCATTCGGGCATGAAGCGTGTGCGCCGCGTCGACGTGCTGCACGACGTGGGTGACTCGCTCAATCCCGCCATCGATCGTGGTCAGATCGAGGGTGGCTTCGTGCAGGGCATGGGCTGGCTGACCGGCGAGGAGCTGCGCTGGGATGCGAGCGGCAAGCTGCTCACGCACTCGGCATCCACGTACCAGATCCCGTCGCTGTCGGACGCGCCCGTCGACTTCCGCGTGACGCTGCTGCCCGACGCCGCGCAGCAGAGCACCGTGCACGGCTCGAAGGCGGTCGGCGAGCCGCCCCTCATGCTTGCAATGGCCGTCCGCGAGGCGATCCGCGACGCAATCGCCGCCTTCGGCTCGCACCATCCGAAGCTCGTCCCGCTCGCGTCGCCCGCCACACACGAGGCGATCTACGAGGCGATCCAGGTGGCGCGGTCGCTCTGATGGCCATGCCTCGAGTGGCCGTCAGCCGTCCGAACCACGAAAAATCGTCACAGCCACTGCCTTCCCGGACGGAAGATCGCGGACTCAGCATCGGCCCGCCGATTGCAGAAGCTCCAGGACTTCGCTCAGGAGCCTCCATGACACGTTCACTTTTTCTGCTTGCTGCTTCGTTCGCACTATCTCTTGCGGGCTGTCATCCCATGGCACCCAGCTCGCCATGTCGCGCGGGCAACATCAACTCGACCGTCGAAGCCGTGGACTGTCCGGCCGGCTACGTGTGCCCGCCCGGCAATCCCGACATCCAGGCCTTCTGCGAGCCGTCGCCCGGTCAGGCCGGAGACCTCTGCCGCAAGGGCAACATCATGTCGTCCGAGACCGTGACCGCCTGCGGTCCCGGATACGAGTGCCCTCCCGGGAATCCAGACGTGAGTGTGCACTGCGTGGTCAGCCCGTGACGCGCGCCTGATCCTTCGAGCTCTCGCCATCCGAGTGCGCGAGGTCGGTCAGCGCTTCGGCTTGCGCACCGGTGAGTCACCGCCGGTGTATGGCTTTTTCGGGCCGCCGCCACCATAGCCGCCGGACGCGGGCCGTGCGCCGTAGGTCTTCTTCGGGGCGCCGCCGCCATATCCGCCCGTCGCTGGACGGGGAGACGACGGCCGCGCATACGCCGGCTTATCCGACGAGTAGGACGGCTTCGCGTAGGCCGGCTTGTCCGAGTACGACTTCACGTACGGCTTCGCATCGGACGACGTCGCGCGCGGTGCGGCCGCCGGGTACGAAGCGCCGGATGTGGACGCAGCCTCGCGGAGACGGGCGGGCATCGGGCGCGGCGGACCGTCGCTGCGGCGCGGGCCGGTGGGCTTGCCGCCCTTGCCCACGTCGTTGCCGTAGGTGCGGGCTGGCATGGAGCCCTCCGACCTGGTGATGGTGACGGTGGGCGCGCGGGGATCGCGCTCGGCGGCGGACGCTGCGAACTCCGTGGCCGCGGCGCCGGAGACCTCGACGAACGTCTTGTCGCGGGTGACGCGGATCGCACCGATCTCGCGACGCGTGATCGCGCCGCGCTTGCAGACGAGCGGCAGGATCCACGTGGGTGTGGCCTGGTCCTTGGCGCCGAGGTTGACCTCGAACAGCACATAGTCACCGTCGAGAGGCTTCATGTCCTTCGGCTTCGATGCGGGCCCGAGCGTGACGGGCGACAGCTTTTCGCCAGCGGGGCGCGACGCGAGCATGCGCTCGAGCAGCGCACCGACGAGCTGGCGCGCATCGTGATCGGCGAGCAGGCCCTCGGCGAGCTCGATCGCAGCGTCGCCGATGGGCGCGCTCATCGTCTCCGAGATCTCGACGCGGAGCGCGTCGCGCTCGTGCTTGGCCACGTCCTCGAGGGATGGTGGCGCGGTGAATGTGATGGGCAGCTTGGCGGCGTGGAACAGGCGCTCGGCCTTGCGACGCTCGCCGACCTCGACGAGGAACAGGCTGCGACCCTTCTTGCCCGCGCGGCCGGTGCGGCCGGAGCGGTGCGTGAGCGCCTCGACGTTCTCGGGCAGCGCGGCGTGCACGACGAGGGAGAGCTCCGGCAGATCGAGTCCGCGAGCAGCGACGTTGGTGGCCACGAGGACGCGGACGCGACCCTGGCGCATCGTCTCGAGCGCGCGATCCCGCTCGGACTGCGCGCGATCACCCGAGATGGCGGCGGCGAGGAAGCCGCGCGAGGCGAGCTCGCGGTGCAGCTCGCCGACGTCGTCGCGCGTACGGCAGAACACGAGGGTGCGCTCGTCCTCGGCCATACGCAGCACGTTCACGAGCGCGCGCATGCGCTGGCCCGAGCCGCAGAGGTGCGCGGCGTAGCTGATGTCGTCGTGGGCGCCGACGACGACGGATCGCGCGTCGATCGGCACAGCGTGCTTCTGGTACTTCTTCGCGAGCGAGCGGATCTCCGACGGGAGCGTGGCGGAGAAGAGCAGCGTGCGGCGGCCGTCGGGTGCGGAGCCGAGGATGGTCTCGATGGCCTCGCGAAAGCCCATGTCGAGCATCTCGTCGGCCTCGTCGAGTACGACCATGGTGACGGAGGAGAGGTCGAGGCTCTTGCGCTCGACGAGATCGACGAGGCGGCCCGGTGTGCCGACGGCGATGTCGACGCCGCGGCTGAGCGTGCGCGAGTCGCCGCGCAGGTCGGTCCCGCCCGTGAACGACGCGACGCGCGCGCCGGTGGAGGCGAACAGCCACTCGAGCTCCCGCTGCACCTGGGCGGCCAGCTCGCGCGTCGGCGTGATGACGAGCGCGCGCGGCATCTTGGCCGGCGTGATCTTGTCGGCGTCGCCGAGCAGCTGCTTTGCGACGATCAGGCCGAAGGCGACCGTCTTGCCGGAGCCGGTCTGCGCGGTGACCAGCAGATCGCTGTCGGGAGACGCGAGCACGGCAGCCTGCACCGGCGTCGGGACGAGGTAGCCCTTGGCGGTGAGCGCGCGAACAATGGTGGGGTGTGCGTCGAGAGCTGCGAACTGCGACGACATTTCTGTTTCGGATTCCACGAGGCGCGCACCATACGCACAGTGCTGCGCAAATGATAGCGTTGCCGTCGTGCGAATGGTCTATGGCCTCGCGCTCGCGCTGGTGGCAGCGGGCGTCGTCTACCTGCTGTGGCCCCGGTGGACGGGCTCCACGCTGCCCGACATCGGGCCCGGCGCGGACTTCGTCCGACCTACTTCGCGGCCAGCTCGGGATGCATCATGCCCTCGGTCGCCGTGAAGAACGGGTAGTACGTGACCGCCGGCGGCTGCTGCACCGCGTGGACGCCGATGTTGAGCAGCGCGTCGAGCTCGGGCGTGAACTGCTCGAGCGGCACATTCTGCGTCTTGCCGCCGTGGCTGATGGTGAAGCCGTCGCCGAGGAAGTGGAGCTCCTTCTTGCGACCCGCGGCGTTGAACCTGTACGTCGCCGAGCGCTGTCCGTTGTGCTCGGGCCACGCGATCTTCTCGGTCGCCATCGCAGAGAACGCCTTCATGTCGAACGGGTTGTCCTTCGAGGAGCCGTGCACGACGAACGCGCCGTCGTCGATCTGGAAGACCTCGTTGAGGCCGAGCACGTTCTTCATGCCCGACATCTCGAGGACGATGGCGCGACCCTTGAGGGCGCTGCGCAGCGGCTCGACGGCAAAGCCCTCCTGCTCGAGCACCGCGACGCGCGAGCGCTCGGGCTCGACGAACGTGACCTCGTGGCCCGAGTCGCGGAGCTCGCGCGCGGCAGCGAGGCCCATCGCGCCGCCGCCGATGACGGTGACGCGCTGGTTCGCGGGCTTCTTGCCGGCGCGCTCGATCGCATTGAACAGCGACCGGTTCACCTGCTCGGTGTAGAGCGGCGTCATGACCTCGCGCTTGTAGGCCGTGTTCGAGTACGTGTAATACGCGAAGCCGAACGCGCGCGCCGACGGCTGGCGCTGGCTGGGATACTCCTCGCCACCCACCGACGCGTACTTCAGCGTCGTCTGCCACGCGGCCTCGGCCTCGACCTTGCTCGCCGGGTCCCAGCTGTGGGCCTCGAGGTAGCGCGTGTGAAGGGCCTCGCGCTGCGCCGGTTCCAGGCGACCGGCCGGAGACGAGGTCGTCCACTCCAGCTGCTTCGGCAGTACCGATTTGCCGATGCGCTCGCCGGCCTTCGTGACCTCGACGATGCGAAAGCGGTACAGCTCGGCCGGGAAGTCCTTCGCGATGACCTCGGTGGCGAGGCCGCCGTCGTCGAGCACGAGGATGGGACCGTCCTTGCCGGAGTCGAGCACGGCGCGGACCGCGGTGACGACGTGCCGTCGGGTCGCTTCCTGGTCGTACGGTGCCGACGTGGTGACGATGCCGCGCAGGCCGAGCGCCGTCTTCACGCGCGGATCGAACGGGTAGGGCGTCGCGACGAAGCGCATCGCCTTCGGATCGGCACCGAGCGCCTCCAGCGCGTCCGCCATCACGAGTGCGTCACGATACATGTGGCTCGTCATGAGAACGGCGCTGTCGGAGAGCGCCGGATAGCCGATGCGGGTGATGGCCGCCTGCGTGGATGCAGGCAGCTTGCGGGGCGCGCGGTACGCCTTGCCGTCGGTGTGCTGGCGGAAGTCCCACGCGCCGAGCGACGGATAGACGCGACGCATGTCCGCGATGAGCATCTCGACCTTCCACGGGTTCGCGAGGTACGGGTGGTCAACGGCCATCTCGTCGACGACCTTCGCGAGGTGTTCGGGGTCCGGTGCATGGCCGTCGAGCGCCTTCGCCAGCCTGGCCGCGAGCGAGCCGAGCGCGCGCTGCTCGACCGAGTGTACGAAGTGATCGCTGGCGAGCGTGTCGACGGCAGTGAACTTCAGCCGCTCGGCCGGGTTCTCGTACAGGTGCGGTGTGCCGGTCGCATATTCCCCGCGGACCTGTTCCCACGACTCGTCGGAGACGAGCTTGTGGTTCGGATCGAGCTCGAGCAGCGCGTGCATCGACTCGTGCCGCGCGGGCGAGATCCACATGTTGCGGCGCTCACGGTAGATCTGCGCGAGCGTGTTGCCGTCGAACACGGGTTTGGGCGCAGGCTCGAGTGCTTCGTACAGATCGAGGTAGGCGTGCGCGGTCTTCAGCTTCTCCCGCTGCTGCCAGCTGGTGACCGGTGCGCGCGGGCGACCCTTCGGAACCGGTTTCTCCACGGGCTTGGCGGCGTAGGGCCGCGCGCCCCACACGCTCGGGCCGAGCCGGAGGCCGGGCTCGGCAAACGCGGAAGCGCTCCACAGAGCGACGGCGATGAGCACTGTCCTGCGCACGCGCACGTCTGCAGCAAAATCTCGGCCAGGTCAGGCCCACGAGATCACTCGCGATTGACCGTCCGAACGGGCATTGGTAGACCCCGCCTGGGGCAGCTGGACCTCAGCGCAATTTCACTTCGCAGGGGTCGGTGGAGCGGAGCGGTGGTAGGTGATGGTGAAGCTCGAGTTCACCATGGAGCCCGTGAATGACGGGAACACGAGGCCTTCCACCGCGCCCTTTGCACAGGCCACGGCGTCGGCAGGGACCTCCGAGGTGACCGCGACGTCCTTCGGCTTGCCGTCGTTGCCGACGGTCAGCCGCACCGCGACGGTGGCGTTGCCGTTCGGCAGCACGGTGGTCGCGGCCATCGCGTCGAGGCATGCCTGGACCTTGCGCTGACCGTCGGCCTGCACCGCGTCGAAGTCGGCCTGCTTCGGCCCATCGAGCGCGCCGTTCAGCGTGCTGGCGGCGGGCTGCGAGAAGTCGAACACGCGACCCGCGGGCGGCAGCGGCTCCGGCTCGGCCGGCGCCTCGGCGGCGGCTCCCTCTGGCATGACGGCGGGCAACACGATCGGCGCGGGCGGCGGCGCCTTCTTGCAGCCGACGACCGACAGGGCAAAGCACACGGACAGGACGGTTCGCATCGGCGGACTATAGCTACCTGACGGCCGCACCGCCCACTTCGAGCACGTGGCCGGCGGAGTAGGCGTTGAACTCGGGCGCGTACATCGACTGCAGGGTGGCCGGGCCGACGCGGAACGTGCCGGCGGTGGCCGCGCGCACGCGGTACTTGAAGGCATAGCGACCCGTCGGAAGGCGCTCGAAGAAGAAGTTTTCGCCGGAATCGCGCACCTCCTCGTAGTACGACAGGCCGAGGTCGTAGCCCCAGTGCGAGCTGGTGGACACCGGCTCGAGGCCGGCGCCACGCGGGTCGCGGAGATGAACGTACTCGGCGTCGTGCTTGCTCGAGATCTCGAGGTGCACCTCGAGCTCGTCACCGACCGAGATCTTCGCATTCTCGGCCAGCGGCCTCAGCACGAACGCGTGGCCGTCGTTCTCGCGGCGGAAGTACGTGCGCTGCACGTGGAAGAAGTCACCGGAACCCTCCGCGGGCAGCTTGTCGGTGGCGAAGCTCCACGTCGCCGACGCGAACATCGTGCCCTTGGTCTTCTTGTCGACGACGACGCTCGCGCTCTTCGGCGAGACCTCGCTGCCCGGGATCACCAGCTGCACCTTGCCCACGTACACGTCGGGCTCGAAGGTGTAGGTCTGCTGCCGGACGCCGACGCTGACCGTCGCCGCCTCCTTCACGCCGAGGGAGCCGTCGGCCGTCATGTACTTCGCGAGCGAGTAGAGCACCTCGGCCGTCGCGCGCGTCGACTTCCACTGGTTGAGCTTCTTGTCGAGGAGCAGCCACAGCACGAGCCCGTCCTTCTTCGGGTTGCGCGGGTCGAGCTCCATGAGCACGCGCAGCGCGAACGCCTCGGACTCGGTGGTGTCGTTGTACCAGAGCCAGCTCGCCTCCTCGGGCGCCCAGTACGTGCCGCGATCCTGGGTCACTTTCGCCGAGTCCATCACGCTCGCGAAGACCTTCTTCGCGTCGTCCTTGCGCCCCATGCGGAACAGCGTGAGCGCGAGCATGCCCTTGACGCGCGGCGACGTCTTCGTCCAGTGCCGGAAGGTGTAGTCGAGGATCTCCTTGCGCTCGACGAGCGTGAGCCCGCCCGTGGTCCACGTGTCGTCGGGGTACGAGCTGGCGACGTAGTTGACCATCGCCAGGAACTCCCAGCAGCAGTCGTCCCTCATCATCTGGCGGCGGTCCTCCTCGCGGAAGTGGCGCGCCATGTACTGCCAGCTGCGCTGCACGAGGTCCTTCGGCACGTCGACCTTGAACTCGGTCGCCCGCGAGAAGCCCTGGAGGATGTAGAGCGTCATGAACGGCGACGGCGGGCCACCCGGGAACCACGGAAAGCCGCCCACGCTCGTCTGCATCTTGCGCAGGCGGTCGAGCGCGCTGTCACGATTGGCGAGCGCGATGCGACGGTCGAGCGCGTTGATGAGCGGGTCGTGCGCGCCCGTCGAGCCGTTGGCCTCGGCGAGGAACGGCGCCTCCTCGAGCCCCATCTTGCGGTTGGCGTCGTCCGCGTCCCAAGGCTGGAGCTGCGTCGTGCGCTTCGACATCTGGTCGGCCATCTTGGCCACCGCCGGGTACTGCGCGAACAGCGACGACACGATGCCCGTCGAGACGAAGCGATTGAGCGTCTGCTCCGCGCACTCGTACGGGTAGTCGATGAGGTAGGGCAGGGCGCGTAGCACCGTGTAGAAGAGCTGTGCGTCGAGCGTGACCACCATCTGCTCGTTGACGCGCGAGGGATCGTCGTTCTTCGCAAGATCGCCGAACTTCATCTCGCGGTGGTCGGTGTCGTGGAGCGTGACGAAGCGCGACTGCGTGAGGTGCAAACGCGACGGCAGCACCGGCACCGGGCGGAGCTCGCCATCGGACAGGGTGTCCGGTCCGATTTTTGCGGACGCGCGCACGACGAAGGCGTAGGTCTCGATCTTCTTCGGTGCTGTGACGAGGAACGCGACGTGCGCGCTCTTGCCGGGCTGGACGGAGAACGGCCGGTCGGTGCCGGTCACGCCGAACTCGTCGCGGCGGCTCTTCTGGGTCGCGGGATCCTGGATGTCGAGAGACAGAACCCCGTCCAGCTTCGTCTTGCCCGCGTTGTTGACGACCACCTCGAGCGCAGCCTTGTCGCCCTCGCGCAGGAAGCGCGGGAGGTA
>JAYTLP010000112.1:0-5183 GCA_043729375.1 Myxococcales bacterium | reverse complement strand
GCGCCGCCGAGCGAGCGCGGCGAGGACGTGGCCGACTGCGTCGTCGACGCGATCCGCAAGCTGCGGTTCCGCCCCTCGGCGCCGCGGGCGGCGAAGATGAGCTTCGAGATCCGGTGACCCACGCCAGCCTCGCGGTGATCACCGGCATGGGCGCCGTCACGTCCATCGGCGTGGGCCTCGACGCGTTCTGGAGCGGGATCGCCGCTGGCCGCACCGGGATCCGCGCCGGCCTCCGCTTCTCGACGGAAGCTTACGCTGTGAATCTCGGCGCCTCGCTCGACGCCGCCGCGCTCCCTCCGGGCCTCCTCGATTTCGATCTCGATCTCGATCTCGATCTCGATCTCGATCTCGATCTCGATCTCGATCCTGATCACGACGCCGCGATCGATCCCTGCGCCGCGATCGCCATCGTCGCCGCGCGCGAGGCCATCGAGCGATCGGCGATCGCCGCCGCGGGCCGCCGCCCCGATCGCCTCGCCCTCGTGATGGGCACCAGCGCGGGCGGCCTCTACGCGCGTTCGGCCTATGAATTCACCGATCCCCGCGATCGAGCCCGCCGTCATCGCCTCCTCGATCGCAGCGGCCACCACGCGCAGACCGCGGCCGTCGCCGACGCGCTCGGTCTCGACGGACCGCGGCTCACCCTCTCCACGGCGTGCGCCTCCTCGACGCACGCGCTCGCCCACGCGCGCAATCTGCTGCGATCCGACCTCGCCGACGCGGTGATCGTCGGCGGCGTCGATCTGCTGATCGAGGAGACGTTCGCGGGCTTCCACGCCATGGGCGCGATCAGCGCCGCGCCGTGCGCGCCCTTCAGCTTGCCCGTGGGAATGAGCGTCGGCGAGGGCGCCGGCTTCGTGGTGCTCGAGCGCCTCGACGACGCCGATCGACGCCGTCAGCAGCCTCTCGGCGTGGTCCTCGGCGCGGGCTCTTCGTCCGACGGACACCACCCCACCGCGCCGGATCCCACCGGCCTCGGCATCGCCCGCGCGCTCCGCGCCGCGCTCGACGACGCCGGCGTCACGCCCGAGCAGATTGGCTATTTCAACGCCCACGGCACCGGCACCGAGGCCAACGATCTCGCCGAGTGGCGCGCCCTCCAGCGGGTCTTCGGCGCCGGCGTCGACGCGCTCCCGGTGAGCTCGACCAAGAGCTACCTCGGCCACACCCTCGGCGCCGCGGGGATCCTCGAGATCATCGCCACCGTCCTCGCGCTGCGCCGCGGCCTCGTCCCGCCGACGCTCGGCTTCACCACCTCGCGCGGCCACGGCCCGGTCGACCTCATCGCCGAGGCCGCGCCGCGCCTGGCCCACGTGCGTTATGCGCTCAAGAGCAGCTCGGCCTTCGGCGGCGCCAACGCCGCGATCGTCCTCGCGGTCGACGCCCGCGATGCGCCGCGGATCACCGCGACGGCGCGCCCCACAGGCGTGGTGATCCTCGGCGCCTCGGCGATCGCCGCGCATGGCCACGAAGGCCTCGACGCGGCCCTGCGACGCGGCGTCCCGCTCTGGAAATCGGTCGACGCGGCGGGCTCGCTCGTGCCGCTGCCGCCCGTCGCCGCGCGTGTCCCGGACCTCCCGCTCGCGCGCCTCGTGCGCGGCGTCGACCCGCGCGGGATGGACACGACCACCCGCTTCCTGACGGCCGGCGCGGCCCTCGCGCTCGCCGACGCCGGCCTCGTCGTGCGCGGCCCGCTCCGCGAACGCGTCGGCCTCTTCGTCGGCGCCGGGCGTCTGCCGTGGGACAGCGCCGACGCCTTCTGGGACAGCATCCGCGCGCGCGGCTTCTCGCGCCTCTCCGCGCCCGCGTTCTCGCGCATCGTGATGAACGCCGCGGCCGGCGCCGCCGCGCGCACGCTCTCGCTCCTCGGTCCCACGAGCCTCTTCGCGGGCGGCCCGCTCGGCGGCATCCAGGCGCTGATCCTCGCCGCGGATCACCTCGCGCATCGCGACGACGCCGACGCCCTCGTCGCGGGCGCCGCCGACGATCTCGGCCCCGGCATGCTCGCCGATCACGCGTTCTCGCACCCCGACGCCGGCCGCGAAGGCCTTCCATTTCCCATCTATTTCGCCGATCACGAGGCGCCGGTGCGCGGCGAGGGCGCCGCCTGCTTCGTCCTCGCGCGCGCCGGATCGACCCTCGCTGCCACGAGAAAACCCGTCGCCCGCGTCGCTGGCAAGGGCCTCTCCGGCCCGCGCGGGCTCGACGTCGCGATCCGGATAGCCCTTGGCTCTGCGGAGATCTCGCCCTCCTGTGTCGACGCGATCTACGGCTCCGCCGACGGCAGCCTCGCCTCGGGCCGCACCGAGATCGACGCCCTCCGCGCCGTCTTCGGCCCCGCGCTCGCGTCGATCCCACTCGCCAACCCGGCCTCGATCCTCGGCGCGTGCGAGTGCCTCTCCGCGCTGACGACGGCCGCGGCGATCGAGGCCCTCCGCAGCGGCGACGCCCACCCGATCGTCGGAGCCGCGCCTCGACCGCGCCCGGTCCGCACCGTGCTGATCATCGCCGCCGATCCCGCCGCCGGATCCGCGGCGCTCGTGCTCACCGCGCCGTGATATGACGGCATCGATGAACCCCGTGCTGCACGCCCTCCTGGCGAGGCGAGAGTCGGTGATCGCCCGCGTGAAGAAGATCCTCGTCGAGAGCCTCTACGTCCCGCTCCCGTCCGACGCTATCGATCTCGACGTGGCGCTCTTCGGCTCCGGCCTCGGCCTCGACTCGGTCGACGCGCTCGAGCTCGTCGTCGCCACCGAGTCGACCTTCGGCGTCACCTTCCCGGAAGACGTGCTCCGCCACGGCCTCCGCACCGTCAACTCGCTCGTCGATCTCGTGGTCGCGCTCGAAGACGAGAAGAAGGGCGCGTGACCCTCGCAGATAGGCTCCACGCGCTCGGCGCGGTCCAGGGCCTCGCGGGCGGCGTCGCCACCCCGCGTCGCTTCACCTCGCTCAAGGCTGAAATGCAGGCGATCCGTGGCTCGATTGGCCTCTCGGCGCTCCCCCACGTGGCCTGTCTGCGCGTCGAGGGCGACGGCGCCTACGACGCCCTCGACAAGGTCTGTCCGACGCCGATGCACGTGCGCAACGGGACGATCCGCCACACCCTCTTGCTCGGCGAAGACGGCCTCCCGCTCGTCGATCTCTACCTCTGCAACGACGACGACGCCTATCTCCTCCTCGCCGAGGGGCTCCCGGCCGCCGAGCTGATTGCCTATCTCCACACCCATTTTGCCGCCCTCGCCCCCGACGCCGCCGTCTCCGTCACCATCCGCGATCTCGGCGAGACCCACGCGCTCCTCTCGCTCGACGGCCCCTTCGCCTGGGAGCTCCTCGCCGCGCTCGAGGGGCCGGAGCTCGTGGGGTTCCCTTACCTGAGCTTCTATCACCCCTCCCCCGAGCGGACGTACCTCCGCGCCGGGAAAACCGGCGAGTTCGGCTATCACCTCCTCGTGCCCCACGAAGGCGCTGGCGCGCTCTGGGATCGCCTGCTCGAGGACGGACGGCGCTTCGAGATCGCCCCGGTCGGCTTCGACGCCATCGAGCACGCGATGCTCGAGAACTGGTTCTTCAGCGTCGATCACGAGGGCCGCTCGGGGCTCTCGCCGATCGAGCTCGGCCTCCAGTGGCGCCTCGCCGCAGACAAGGAGTTCGTCGGCGCGGCCGCCCTCCGCGCCCGCCGCGCCGCCGGCGTGAAGCAGCGGATCACCGCGCTCACCGCGACAGACCCGATCGCGGCGGGAGATCCGCTGTTCTCGGGCGACGAGCCCATTGGCACCGTCCTCCGCGCAGCCCGCTCGATGACCCTGGGCGGCCACGTGGCGATAGGCCTCCTCGACCTCGCCCACGCCCACAGCGGGATCGACACCTATACCGTGCTTCACGCGGGCGCCGTCGTCCCCGTTCGTACCGTGTCGGCTCCCTTCGTCAACAACCGGAGCCTCTCCGTCAACCCCCAGCGCCACGGGTTCGCCCGCCGCGCCGAGATCGCGTTTCCCCCGCTCCGCCACGCGCCCCGGGGCCGATGACCCTCGGCGAGCTCTTCCTCGCCCGCGCCGACGAGCACGCCGCGCGCCCGCTCCTCCACGGCGGCGACGGAACTGCCACCTACGCCGAGGTGCTCCACGACGCGTCGAGGATCGCCGGGTGGATCCTCGCCGCGGGGATCGAGCCAGGCGCCCACGTCGGGATCCTCCTGCCCAACGGCCGGCCGTATGTCGCCTCGCTCCTCGGCGTCGTCCTTGCGGGCGCGGTCGCCGTCCCCCTCGATCCGCGGCTCCGCGCCCCCGAGATCCGCTTCCTCGCGACCCACTGCCGCTGCCGCGCGCTGCTCGTGGGCGTCCCGTCGACTCCGCCTCTCGACCTCGCGGCGTGCCCCGAGATTGCCTATCACGACGCCCTCCTCGCCGGGCCCGTTCGGCCAGGATCCGCGCGATCGGCCCTGGATCCCGCGGTGGTCCTCGCCACTTCGGGCTCGACCGCGGCGCCCAGGGCCGTCGTCCTCTCGCATCGCAACCTCCTCACCAACCAGCGGAGCGTCGGAGATCTCTACGGATTCGGCCCCGCCGACGTCTTCCTCACGGCGCTCTCGCTCTTCCACTCGTTCGGCCTCACCGCATGCCTGCTCGCGGCGATCGATCGCGGCGCGTCGGTGGTCACCTCACCCGACGTCCAGCCGGCGCGCCTCGCCGCGCTCGCCGCGCGCCACGGGGCCACCATGTTCTTCGCCACCGCCGCGCTGTATCCGTATCTCGTCCGGAGCGCCGCGCCGGCCGCCTCGTTCGGGACCGTGCGCCATTTCCTCTCCGGCGCGGCGCCCCTCGCCGAGGTCACCGCGCAGGCGTTCCGCGCTCGCTTCGGTCAGGACATCGTCCAGACCTATGGCCTCACCGAGGCCTCTCCGGTGGTGACCGCCAACCCTCCTTCGGACAATCGCCCCGGCACGATCGGCCCGGCGCTGCCCGGCACTGCGCTCCGCGTCGTCGACGATGAGCTGCAAATCAAGGGTGAAACGGTGATGATTGGCTATCTCGACAACCCCGAAGCCACCGCGGCTTGCCTCGACGCGGACGGGTGGCTCGCGACCGGAGATCTCGCCCGGATCGACCCCGCCGGTTACGTGACGCTCCTCGGTCGCAAGAAAGACCTCATCCTCCGCGGCGGGGAGAAGATCTTCGCGGACGAGC
>JAYTLP010000111.1:0-4558 GCA_043729375.1 Myxococcales bacterium | reverse complement strand
AGCATCTTGATGAGCGAGGTGATCTGGAACTCGAGGCCCTCGGCGCCCTTGATGTCGGGGATCGACTCGACGGTGCCCTGGTACTGCAGCGCGATGCCGAGGTAGCTGGAAGCGAGCGTCAGCTTGTCCTGGGACGCTCCGGTGCGCGTGAGCTTCGGGACCTTGAGCTTCTCGGCCTCGTCCTCGAGCGCCTTGTCCCCCGACGGGTCGATGGCCTCCCACACGAACTTGCCGCCCGACGCACGCGCATACTCCTCGAGGAGATCACGCACGTACTGCGCGACCTGCGCGTCCTTCGGCTCGAGCGTCTTCGTCGAGATGAAGGCCTTGACCGTCATGCGGTCGGGCAGGTTCTTGACGAGGTCCTTCGACGCCTGCGACAGGCTGTAGAGCCCGTCCTGCGTGAAGTCTATGCGACGTGCGACGCGCGAGCCGATGACGTTCACGGCGACGAGCGCGAGCAGCACCATCACGACGAACGTGACCGCATTGGCTGCCGTCTTCGACCTGTTGACCGGCGTTCCCATCAGCGCCACCTCCGGCTCTCGAGGGAGGCCTCGGCAATGAGCAGGCAGCCTCCCGACACGGTGAGGAAGTAGAGGACGTCGCGCGTGTCGATGACGCCGCGCGCGATGGACTCGAAGTGACCGTCGATGGAGATCTGCGTCGCGATGCGGCCGAGCTCCGGGGGCAGCATTGGCGACAGCACGTGCTGCACGATGTAGGAGCCGAAGCCGAAGAACAGCGCTATGAGCGCGGCGACGATCTGGTTGCGCGTGAACGACGACGCCATGACGCCGATGGCCGCGTAGGTGCCGGCGAGCAGCAGCATCCCGACGTAGCCGGCAACGGTGGCGCCCTTGTCGAGCGGCCCGACGCACGCGACGCTCACGGGGAACGCGAACGTCAGCACCATCAGCACGACGAGCAGGCCGAGGACAGCCACGAACTTGCCGAGGACGACCTGCCAGTCGGTGACGGGCATGGTGAGCAGCAGCTCGAGCGTACCCTGCGCACGCTCCTCGGCGAGGAGGCGCATGGTGAGGAACGGCACCATGATGAGGAGCAGCAGCGGGGCGACGCCGAAGAAGCCGCGCATGTCGGCCTGCCCGTTCACGAACAGGGACGAGAAGAACAGCGACCCCGACAGCACGATGTAAACCGAGACGACGAGGTACGCGATGGGCGAATCGAAATAGGAACGGAGCTCGCGCTTGGCGATGGTGAGGAGGTTCTTCACGACGGCCTGCCTTCCTTCACGCCGTGAGGCGCGGCGTCCCGGCGATCGCCGGGGCTCCCGGCAGTGGTGAGCTTGCGGAAAACGTCCTCGAGCGAGGCGCGCTCGGGTGTGAGCTGGAGCAGGTCCATTTCGGTGACCGACGCGAGCACGCGGGCGATGTCGCCTCGCGGATCGAAGCCGGACTTCGCGACCACGCGAAAGCGCGTTCCGCCGCCCTCCTTGCCGAGGACCTGGATGGAGTCGATGCCGTCGATCATCGACAGCAGCGAGCGGGGCTGCTCCGCGTCGCCGCGCGAGCCGCCGACTTCGACGAGGATGCTGGTCTGGCCCGACACTCCGCGCGACAGCTCGTCGGGGGTGCTGTCGGCCGCGATCTTGCCGTCTGCGATGATGAGGACGCGGGTGCACGTGGCCTGCACCTCTTGCATGACGTGCGTCGAGAAGATGACGGTCTTCGACTCGCCGATGGACTTGATGACCTGACGGATCTCGTCGAGCTGGTTGGGGTCGAGGCCCGATGTGGGCTCGTCGAGGATGAGCACCTCGGGCTCGTGGATGATGGCCTGCGCGAGCCCGACGCGCTGGCGATAGCCCTTCGACAGCTCGCCGATGAGCGACCCGAGACGATCGCCGAGACCGCACTGCTCGACGGCGCGGCGCAGGCGTGCGGTGCGCACCGACGAAGGCACGTCGCGAACGTCACACACGAACTGCAGGTACTCGAGCACGGACATGTCCCTGTAGAGCGGCGTGTCCTCGGGCAGGTAGCCGACGCGCCTGCGCACCTCGACGCTCTGCTCGTAGGCGTCGAAGCCAGCGACCTCCGCGCGACCGCTCGTCGGCGCGAGGAACGTCGTGAGCATCTTCATGGTGGTGGTCTTGCCGGCGCCGTTGGGGCCGAGGAAGCCGAGGACCTCGCCCGCGCGCACGTCGAAGGAGATGTTGTCGACGGCGGGCTTCTTGCCGTCGTAGCTCTTGGTCAGGCCTTCGACGTGGATCATCGTGCGGCCGCTGGGGGTGGGTGTCGTCATCAACGCCTCTGAGGAGGTTATGGATCCGGTGGGGCGAGTTTTATATTCCGGCTAGCCGGTGACGTACAGGCCATCGACCTCTGCCACGCGGCGCCCGAGATCGGCGAACCACTCGCCGAACCACGTCTCGAGCTCGAAGGGGGCGCTGCGTTCGCGAGCAGCAAGGCGCTCCGTGATGCGTCCGCCGACGAGCGCCTCGTCCTCCTGGCCGAGCTGGCCGTTTTGCAGCCGCGCGAGCAGCACGCCGACCTCGGCCGCGCGCAGCGGCTGGAACGACAGCGGTGCGGCCCCGTCGAGCAGCGAGGGATCGATGAGGAGGCGCGCGGCCAGCGTGCGGGCGAGCGTGCCGAACGTGACGCCCGGCGACGAGGTGGCCGCATCGGCTGCGGTCTCGAGCGAGAGGCCGAGATCGTCGAAGAAGAAGACGGGTACCCGGCTCGCCGACTGTAGCGCGGATGCCGACAGCCGCACGTCCGCTGCGGTGCGGAACGCGCGCGTGCCCGTGGCTGCCGGTGTGTCGAGCGCGCGAGCCATGCGCGGCCGATGGCCACGGCCCGAGCCGCGCAGCGCGAGCACGACCTCGCGGAGCCTGCCCTCGAGCAGCAGCGCCGGCGGCTCACCGAGGCGCACGCGACCTCGCAGGTAGAGCGTGCCAGCAAGCTTGCCCAGCGACGCCGTGAGCGAGAAGCCCACGCGAAACAGGCGCTCGTGCGCGATCTCCTCGATCGCGCGACCCGCGAGCGCGACGTCCCCGCGACTCACGTACTCGACGCCGAGCCCGAGGTACGCAACGACATCGTCGAGCACCAGACGGGCGCTCGCGAGGTCGGAAGGATCGATACGATCGGCGGCGAGCGCACGGTTGAAGAGGGTCACCAGCTGCGCGTGGCTGCGCTCGATCGCGGCATCGGTCGCCAGCGTGCCGAGCGCCTCGCCGAGGAGGCTCCGCGCATCGATGGCATCGGCGATGAGCACGGGCATGGTGGTCCCGGGCACGGCGACCGCGCCCGCGTGTGGCTCACGCGGTGCGCCTTCCTCGGGCAAGCGCACCGTCGCGGGAACGATGGGCTTGTAGATCTTCATCGCCTCGTCGGCGTCCGGGAAGCCGAGGTCTGCCATGCGGCCCTGACGGAAGCGATACGCCCAGTCCTCGAGGTCGGACGCCATCTCCCACTTCGCGGCCATGACCACGCGCCGCGCGAGCTCCAGATCGGCGCGATACAGGTGGTCGACGAAGCGCTCCACGGCCTTGCCTTCCTCACCCGGCGGCAGGATGTCCAGCACGTAGAAAGTGTCGGGCGTGGGCCAGAAGCGGCCCTCCGCCTCCTCGGGGAGATCATCCATGCTGAGGTCGTAGATGTTCGCCTGCTTCTGCAGGAACAGCGCTACCTCCTCGGCATCCAGGCTCTCTACGATCTCGGCGAGCTTCTCGTAGCCGATGGTGGCCAGCATGTCGAACCACGGCCGCATGCGGTCGACCGATAGTGAGTCGCCCTCCCAGCCATCCATGTCGAGGAAGCCCTGGATCTGCTCCGCGCTCGCGGCGCCCACGAGCTCCTCGGCATCGGCGAGCCCGACGTCCTTGATTGCGAGGTACAGGTCCTGGATCGGCAGGGTGGGGATGAGGCGATCCGCGTCGGGGTCCGCGAGGATCACGTCGGCGCGCTTCTGCGTGCGAGCGCGAGAGAGAGCAGCGCGGAACCGGCTCAGCGCGACGACGTCGGAACCTGCGGGTTTGTCGGTGTCGGCCATGGGGCCGCGAAGGTAGGCCCTGCCGGCGCGCGCTACAAGGAGAGCGGTGAGACGCTAGCGCGACGCGCGCTGATCCGCGGAGGCGCGCTGGTACATGGTCCCGTACATCGTCTTCGAGAAGGCGCTGCGCAGCATCTGCTCGGCGTGGAACTGGTTGCCGCGCACGCGCCCAGGGTGCGCTGCGGGCACGCAGCGGGCTCCTGTACGCACTCGCGGACCCGGGAAGGCCTGCCTGCGGATGACGCCCGCGACGTAGCGACAGACCGCCTGCGCCGGCGAGTCCCCGGACAGGGCCAGGGAGCCCAGGCCGGGCAGATCGAAGGCCCAGGCCGCGGTCGCATGTGCCGCTCTGCTGAAGAGCGGAACGAGGAGAGCAAGGACGACGCCGAGCCGGCGAGCGGATCCGAGCACGCGGGCGGCCGGGGACATGACAGCAGACACGACCACTGCAGCAGCACCGATCGTGCCTTCCGTCGACGGAGCCAGCCGCCTGGAACCGGCTGCGTGCTGCGCCTCGACCGGCCGCCGTGCGCTC
>JAYTLP010000110.1:0-12173 GCA_043729375.1 Myxococcales bacterium | reverse complement strand
GAAGCGAGCGCTCGGGGTGTCGGGCCGCATCACCGCGCGGCTCATCCTCGCCGAGGTCGCGCTCCGGCGCTCGCGTCCGATCCAGGCGCTCACGGTGCTCGAGGAGTCGGGCACGTCGCGGCCGCAGGTGCTCGTGCTGCGCGCGCTCGCCAAGCTCGACCTCGGTCGCAACGGTGAGGCGCGCGCCGATGCAGAGCTGGCGACGCGCCTCGATCCCTCTTCGGTGCAGGCGGCGGTGGCGCTCGCTCGCGTGGAGATCGCCGAGCAGAAGTACGACTCAGCGCAGCGCCGGCTCGATGCGCTCGAGTCACAGAGCAAGCACGCCGAGGTTGCGTGGGCGCTCGGCCAGGTCTACCTCGCGAGGCACCAGCCCGACCGCGCACGCACGTACTTCCGCATGGCGCTCGTACGGCAGCCGCTGTTCCTCGAGGCGCGGCTCGCGCTCGCGCGCCTACTCCACGACGCGGGAGAGCTCGACGAGGCACGCGACAAGCTGCACCAGCTTCTCGAGTTCAACGCGGCCTACGTGCCGGCGCGACGCGAGCTCGCGGCCATCGAGCTCGATCTGGGTGACGCCGTGGCCGCGCGCGACGAGCTGGACGCGCTCAGCGATCGCGACGGTGACGTGGATACGCTCCTTGGTGCCGCGCGTGCGCACCTGTTGCTCGGCGATGCCAAAGGCGCGGAGGAGCGAGCCGATCGAGCGCTGCGCATGCACCCGAGTGGCACCGAGCTCGAGGCCGCGCTCGTGATGCGCGGGCGTGCGCTACTGCTCCAGCATCGCGCGGAGGAGGCGGCGCGGACCGTGCGCAAGCCGGTGGAGTCCGCCGCGCACGGCGAGCTCGCCGCAGTCCTCATCGCCGCGTTCCTCGACATGAACAAGCTCGAGTGGGCACAGCAGACCATCGCCATGACGCCGGTTGCTGCCCGCACGGGCGTCGAGCTCACCCTTGCCAAGGCGCGTCTCGCGCTTGCGGAAGGGCGCCAGCAAGCAGCGCGTGGGCTCATCGACGACGCGCTCCTGCGCCTCCGCGCGGGCCGCTCGTCGACGTGGCTGCGCGCTGAGGCTCTCGGCCTCCAGGGCCAGGCCGAGCTGGAGATGGGACAGGCCCGGGTGGCCGTCGCGACGCTGCGCAGCGCAGTGGAGCTCGATCCACGCGCAGCCCGCGTGCAGCAGCAGCTCGGGCTCGCCTACCTCGATCAGCACCGGATCCTCGACGCTGCGCACGCGTTCGAGGCCGCCACGACGACCGACCCGAAGCTCGCCGATGCTCAGTACTACTTCGGGTGGTGTCGTCGTGCACTCGGGGATCGGCAAGGTGACGAAGCCCTGCGGGCCTACCTCGCGCTCGAGCCGCGCGGTGGCCTGGCCGACGAGGCGCGTCGGCTGGTTGCCGGTGGAGTCGTCACACAGACCAGTGATCGGCCTCGAAGTCGTCGGAAGGGACCACGACGCTGAGGCTTGCGTCCCCGGGGTAGCGGCCCAGCACGATGGCGCCGCGGACCACGCGCACCACGAGGCTCACGGTCTTGCCCTGCGCCGCGCCGATGCGTGCCCAGTCGAGGCCCACGTCGATCGTCGGGTGCACGGCGCGGCTCGCGTCCTCGAGCTCGCGCCGCTCGAGGGGGGTTCCGCTTCCGCGCTCGGTCCACACGTCGCCTTCGGCCCGGGCCAGCGTCCACGTGGCGGCATCGGGCTCCACGCGCAGGCGATACGTGCTTCCCTCGATGGTCAGCTCGACGTCGACGGTAGACCGCACGAGCTCCGCCACGCGTCCTGGCGTGGCCTCGAGCCGGAGCGAGAGGCGCTGCTGGTCGTATCCGAAGAGGATCCGGTGCAGCACCGGCAGCTCTGCCATTGCAGCGCCCCGTTTGATCTCGAGGCGTCCCGCGCCGGCCCACGCAAAGTATCCGCGCACGCCGGCCTCGTTGCCGATCGCCGGGCGCATCAGCGCGCTCGGCGCCACGTAACCCGACGCGCTCGCGCCAGCGTGCTGCTGATCGTCCACCGGGCGGCTCAGCACGGCGGGCGGCGGCTCGTCGAGGGCGCGATAGACAGCCTCGAGGTGCGCGCGAAACAGGCGGTCGAAGATGGCGTCCTCCGCGCTCGAGAACGGCGCGCCGAACCACCAGAACCAGTCCGAGCCCTCGGCGGCGAGCACCCGATCGAGCGCGAGCGCGGCCTCCACAACACGACCGCGAGCGGCGTGCTCCTCGACGCGACGTCGCGCCGCGCCGAGCAGCTCCCACGCCCGGTTCTTGACGGGATCGCCGATCCAGATGTGAAAGTCGGAGTCGATCCACGAACCGCTGTGCAGCACCGGCAGCTCGCCGCGCTGCTTCGCTTCGCCGAGGTGCTCCGCGATGGTGGTGGCCCGCAGCGGACCGTGGCCGAGCCGCTCGAACACGGCGCGCAGGAAAGGCTCACCCGACCCGACGTAGCTCTCCCACGGGTTCTCGCCGTCGAGAAACACGCCGACGAAGGCAGGGTCGTCGCTCGTTGCGCGTTCTGCTGCTTCGCGCGCGCAACTGACGAGGTCTTCGGCGCTCGCCTCTGCGTCGCCGTGCATGTACGCAAAGCCGATGCGATCCGACAGCTCGCGATTGCGGAAAACCAGGTCGACGCCGGCGTGACTGTGCGCGCGGTACAGCTCGCTTCGGTCCGTGGACAGCCCGGCGCTCTGCCGGCTGCGCCAGAGGTTGCCCTCGTCGGTGGCTAGCCAGCGAATGCCGGCCTGGGCGTAGAGCTGCACCATCTCGGGAGAGACGGAGCCTTCGGGCGGCCACATGCCGACGGGCGCGCTGCCGAACGCACGCGTGTGGGCCTCGATCCCGCGCGTGATCTGTAGCGCGGCGTCTTCGGGGTGCGCGTAGCGTTGCGGCCGCGGAAGGTCAGGACGCGCCCGCGCCATGTGATCGCTGTCGACCAGCAGGGGACCGATGGGGTGGTAGAACGGCGACGACGACAGCTCCACCTGTCCCCGCGCGGCGAGCTTTCTCCACAGGGGCAGCACGGCCGCACAGGCGAGTCGCTGCTTCTCGACCACGAGCGCGAGGTCGGCGCGGTCGAAGTTGCGGCCCTTGCGCTCGAGCGCCGCGAGGTCGGCGTCACCGCGGCGCGCGCCGAAACCTATCCACGACAGGTGGAACAAAACGGTGAGGTCGCGCAGATCCTCGTCAGAGAATCCCACCAGTCGTCCGGCTAGCTGCGCCGCAGGTGTCTCGCGACCCCGCTTGTCGAGGAGCTCCCGGTAACGAGGACGCGGCACGACGCACCGCTCCCAGTGCACGGAGAAGTGACGCTCGAGGAGAAACAGCCGGTCCGCCACCGACCAGTCGCGCTCGGGCATGGACGCGACCTCGAGCCAGCGGTCTGCGCCCCCGCGAACCACCTCGTCGAGCTGGCGCAGGAGCGACGGGACGAAGTTTACCGTGACGTGGACGGCCTCGTACTCGTCGAGGATTGTCGCCAGGTCGAGGTAGCCGCGCGCGCCGTGCAGCCGCACCCAGGGGAGCTCCGCGCGGCTTGTCGCCGGATCCACGTAGTCCGGCTGGTGCATGTGGAAGAGGAAGGCGAGGTGGGCTGGACGCAAGTACGACGCGCGCTACTTCTTGTCGTCGAACGAAAAGCCCTTTGGAATGATCACGATGCCGTCGGTGACCGTGAAGCGACGAGCGTCGGCCTCGGGGTCATAGCCGATCTCGGTGTGAGCCGGCACGTGCACGCCCTTGTCGATGATCGCCTTCTTGATCTTGCAGTGACGACCGATGTCGACGCCGTCGAGCAGAAGGCTCTCCTCGACGCTGGAGAAGCTGTTCACGCGCACCATCGGTGACAGCACGCAGCGGTGAATTCTTCCACCCGAGATGATGCAACCCTCGGAGACGAGCGAGTCGGTGGCGCTGCCGACTCGCGATGGCGCGCTCGGATCGGCGGCGTCGGCAAACACGAACTTCGCCGGCGGCAGGCTGCGCGACGAGGTGCGGATCGGCCAGCGCTGGTTGTACAGGTCCAGGCTGGGCTTCACGTTCACGAGGTCCATGTGGGCCTCGAAGTACGCGGCGATGGTGCCGACGTCCTTCCAGTAGCCGCGCTCGTCCTCGGTGCCGCCGGGGACGACGTTCTGCGCGAAGTCGTACGCGAAGACGTTGCGGCCGCGCTCGACCATGCCCGGCAGGATGTTGCGACCGAAGTCGTGCTGCGTGTCGCCCTCGGCGTCGCTCTTCAGCTCTTCGACGAGCACGTTGCTCTCGAACACGTAGTTGCCCATCGAGGCTAGCGCCCACCCTGGACGGCCAGGAATCTCGCGCGGCTTCTCGGGCTTCTCCTCGAACGCGAGGACGCGACCCGTTGCGTCGACCTCGACGATACCGAACGCGCCGGCCTCTGCCACCGGAACGGGCAGCACGGCGACGGACGCGTCTGCGTTCATCTCGAGGTGCGCGTCGATCATCTGACCGACGTCCATCTTGTAGATGTGGTCGCCACCGAAGATGGCGACGAGATCCGGCGTCTCGTCGGTGATGACGTTCAGAGACTGGAAGGCCGCGTCGGCCGAGCCGCGGAACCAGCTCTGCCCCGTACGCTGCTGTGCCGGCACCACCTCGACGTAGAGGTCGAGCATCGCGGGCAGGCGCCAGCCTCGAGCGATGTGCGTGTTCAGCGAGTCGCTTTTGTACTGGGTGAGCACCTTGATCTTGAGGAGACCCGAGTTGATGAAGTTCGACAGGACGAAGTCGATGAGGCGATAGCGTCCGGCGATCGGGACTGCGGGCTTGGCGCGATCCACCGTGAGGGGCCACAGCCGACGACCTTCACCACCGGCCAGTACGAGCCCGAGGACCTTCGGAGCGGGACCGCGGCCGTGCGCGTGGGAACGTCGATCGGGAGCTGTCACGAGGGACTACCGTTTCTGCGACTGAGACGTGCCGTCGCCGAAGAGAGAGTTGCGCAGGACGAAGACTGCGCCTGCACCCGCGGCCAGCACGACAGCGACGACTGCAGCGATCACGAACTTTTTCTTCCCGCCTTCGGGGCTGATTGCCGCACCACGCGTGGACTCGCTCCGCTGCTGGGAGCCGGCGCTCTGTGTCGCTGCGGAACCTGGAGCCCGTGTCGGACCGGACTTCGAACCGATGGGCTGCGCAACGCGGGAGGCGTTCGGGATGGCCGAGCCATCGCCCTCGAGCAGGTCCTCGAGCGCTTCGACCTTGCCCGTGGCGTCGCTGCGCGGGGGACGCCGACCCTTCGTATCACCCTCGTCGGCCCAGCCGCGGGTGTCGACGAAGAGGCCCGGATCCAGCGGTGCATCGCCGCCGTCGCCGGCTGGCGAGGGGCTGAGGCCGCCGGCGTCGAACTCCTCGAGGGAGGTGAACTTCACCATCTCCTCGTTGATGAGCGCGTCGATCAGCTTCGAGTCGTCGCTCTTCTTGAGCTGCGGCTGCGAGCGCTGCTTCTCGCGGAGGCACGACTGCACGAGCTGCTCGATGTCGCGGCTCGTGACTTTCATCCGCTGCGAGAACAGGTACTGCGCGAGCGCATCCTGCAGGTCGGCCGCCTGCGCGTACCGTTCCTCGACGTCGCGAGCGAGCGCGCGGCGGATGATCTGCTCGAGTTCGGGCTTCACTTCCGGGTTGAGCGCCTCGATGCTCGGCACCTTCGCCTGACGCACGAGCTCGACGGTCTGGTAGTCCGTCTCGCCGAAGAACAGGCGCTTGCCGGTGATGAGCTCGAACAGCAGGATGCCGACGGCGAAGATGTCGGCGCGGCGATCCACCTCCTTGCCGGCGGCAGCCTCGGGCGAGAGGTAGCTGAACTTGCCCTTCACGACGCCCGGGTCGGTGGTCTCGAGCTGGCTTGTCGCCTTCGCGAGCCCGAAGTCGACGAGCTTCACCTCGCCGCGTCGCGAGACGAGGATGTTCGGTGGAGAGATGTCGCGGTGCACGATGCCGAGCTCGCGACCCGTCTCACCATCGACGAAGTCATGCGCGTACTGGAGGCCCTTGCAGACCTCCATCATGATGAGGATGACCTGCGGCAGCGCCATCCGCTGGTTCTGACGCTTCAGCGACTCGATCAGCGTCTTCAGGTTGGCCCCGTCGACGTAATCCATGACGATGAAGTAGGCCGTGTCGGCCATCCCGATGTCGGAGACGCCGACGATGTTCGCGTGCGAGAAGCCCATGGACAGCCGGGCCTCGTCGAGGAACATCTGGATGAACTTCTTGTTCTTGGTGAGGTTCGGGAGGATCTTCTTGATGGCGACTTGCTTCTTGACGCCACCGACGGAGCTCTCGACCACGCCCCGGTACACCTCGGCCATACCGCCGGCGTCGAGCTTGTCTACGATCCGGTATTTGGAGGAGGTGTCAGCCATTGCAGATAGGAGCCTGTTCGGGCGCAGACCGTACCACGCAACGGGGTAGGACCCCAAAGGCGTGACGCACAGTGCCGATGTTTGTGGGGATCAGCTCTCGTCCGAGCCGGAGCTCGACATGCCTTCGCCGCCCATGTCGTCGCGCTCGCCCGAGCGTCCGCCGGCCTGCTCGGCCACGGCCTCTTCCTGCTCGCGTGCTTCCTTGCAGTCGATGCAGAGCGTCGTGACGGGCCGCGCGAGGAGACGGCGGTAGCCGATGGGCTCGCTGCAGTCCTCGCACTCGTTGATCTCGTTCTTGCCGAGGCGCTCGAGCGCCTCGTTGACCTTGGTGAGGAGGAACTTCTCGCGGTCGCGCAGGCGGAGCTCGGTGGAGAACAGCTCCTCTTCCATCGATTCGTCGATGGAGTCGCGACCGACGTTACGCTCGCGGTTCATGCTGAACGCGAGTCCGTCCTTGGCGTTGTGGAGGATGCGCTCGCGCTCGGCTTCGAGGGCGGAGCGCAGGGTCTGGCTCTGTTCGGCGGTCAACATCGGTGTCTCCTGGGAGTCGGCGCGGTGGTCCACCCCGCAGGCGCAGTCTGCGCGCTGCTTAGGTGGCCAGAGTAGCCGAGTGGTTCCAAACGTGGGACGTGAATGTGAGGAAGGGAGCGGGGAATTGCCAGGTGCAGCGTGGAGTGTCAGGAGGCTTTCTTCGAGTCGCGGATGAGCTCGGGCCGCTCGCGCTTGACGACGACGTCACGGGTGACGACGCACTCCTTCACGCCCGTCATCGACGGAATCTCGTACATCCCGTCGAGCATCACCTCTTCGACGATCGCGCGAAGGCCGCGCGCGCCGGACTTGCGGCGCTTGGCTTCCTCGGCAATGGCGCGGAGCGCTTCATCGGTGAAGCTGAGCTTGACGCCCTCGAGCTCGAAGAGCCGCTGGTACTGCTTGGCGAGCGCGTTCTTCGGCGTCCACAGCACCTGCGTGAGCGCGTCGACGTCGAGCTCGTCGCATGAGACGAGGATCGGCAGGCGCCCCATGAACTCGGGGATCATCCCGAACTTCACGAGGTCCTCCGTGCGAGCCATGGCGCGCAGCGAGTCCTTGTCGTCCTTCTTGTCGGCGATTGCGGCGCCGAAGCCCATGCCGTGCTGACCGACACGACGTCGCACGATGTCCTCGAGGCCGTTGAACGCGCCGCAGCAGATGAAGAGGATGTTCGTCGTGTCGATCTGGATGAGATCTTGCTGAGGACGGTTGCGAGCGCCGTCGGGCGTGATGGTTGCGTTCTTGCCCTCGAGCAGCTTGAGCAGCGCCTGCTGCACGCCTTCGCCCGACACGTCGCGCGTGACGGACGGACCTCCGCCCTTGCGAGCGATCTTGTCGATCTCGTCGATGCAGATGATCCCGCGAGACGCCTTCTCGACGTCGCCGCCGGCATTGCGGTACAGGGCCTTGATTATGCTCTCCACGTCCTCTCCGACGTAGCCGGCCTCGGTGAGCGTGGTGGCGTCCGCGATCGCGAACGGGACATCGAGCTTCTTCGCGAGCGTCTGTGCGAGCAGCGTCTTGCCCGAGCCCGTCGGTCCGACCATGAGGATGTTGCCCTTCGAGACCTCGACTTCGCCCTTCCCGTGCGGCTGGCTGCGCTGCGCGACGCGTTTGTAGTGGTTGTAGACGGCAACCGACATCGCCTTTTTGGCGCGGCTCTGGCCGATGACGTAGCGCTCGAGCTCCTCGGTGATCTCTTTGGGGCGCGGGTACTTCGGCCGCTCCTGCGCTTCTTCCTTCGCGATGATGTCGTTGCAGAGCCCGACACACTCGTCACAAATGAAGACGCGCGGACCGGAGATCAGCTTCCTGACCTCCTTCCGGCGTTTCCCGCAAAACGAGCAGTGGAAGTCATCCATTCGAGGTGCACCTATTCTTCACGGCTGTTCGAATTGTTACATGGGCCAAGGCAGGTGCCAACCCCGGCGTGTGCCTCTCAGCGTGCGCCGACTTCGATGCCGGGTAGTGTCGGATCGGACCTCGGCGTCCTCGTCCTGCGGGCCGGGGGAACGTAGCTCGTCAGATCGAGCTTCGCTCGTCCCAGGTCGCTGTCGAAGGTCGTGCGCAACAGGACGCGCGAGGCGTCGTCGGTGATCCACAGCGCGATGGTGCGGAGCGGCCGACCGATCGGCCGGCCTGCATCGTCGATGCGCTCGAGCCGACCTCCGATGTGGATTGCGCTCACGGCCGGCTTCGGATGCTCCGGATCATCGCCGAGCACGAGCGGCTCGCGGCCCGCAACGACGAGATGACAGCGCCACAGCGCCGGCCCGTCCAGCACGTCGAGGTCGTAGGCCGCGCCATTCGAGAGGTCGCTCGCGCGCAGCGCGAAGTACGCTGCGATGGGGTCCCGCGGCGCGCGCGCGAGCACGCGTACCTGGTGCCGCTTGCCCCGCGGTGTCGAGATGTCGATGTCCAGCTTCTTGTCGTCGAGGAACGAGTGGAAGTTGTTCTCGTGCAGCCCCTGTTCATCCGACACGATCTCGCGAGGCGCAAGGGTTGCCGAATCCAGCGTGAGCACGTACGTGGCGCTCATCGGTGCGACGAGCTTCACGATCGACAGGGTCTCGGCCTGTCCCTGCACGAAGACGACGGAGCGGCCGTTCCGCTCCACGGGCAAGCCCACCACCATGCGGGCGCGTGCGCCATCGATCGGCCCCATCGACAGCGAGTACGTGAAGCCCTCGCCGGGGAAGACGCCGGGCCGCTGCGCGCGTGCGGTGCCCGGTGGTGCGGCGACGGCGAGCAAGAGGATGGCGAGCGGCAGGGTTCTCATGCCCGGGTAAGACTGCACCTTGGCCCGCGGCATTCAACCGCGGTTGACCGGACGTCCATGTCACGGTGAGCCTGTGCACATGAAACCCGTCGGCATCACACTGGGAGATCCGGCGGGCATCGGGCCCGAGCTCGTGGCGCGTGCGCTGGCGCGGCCGTGGAACGCGCGGCTTCGAGTGTTCGGAGACCGCCGAGTCCTCGAGCGCGCGGCGGCCACCTGCGGCGTCGTGCTGCCCGCCTTCGACATGGTGGAGGTCACGGCGCTCGAGGCCGTGGCACCGGACTCCGTCGAGACCGGCGCCGCGCAGGTTGCGTACCTCGAGGCGGCGCTGCGCGAAGCCAAGGCGGGCGAGCTCTCGGCGCTGTGCACGGCGCCCATCCACAAGGCCGCATGCAAGCGGGCGGGCTTCGCCTTCCCCGGCCACACGGAGCTCCTCGCGGCGCGCCTCGCACCTTCGACGACGCCGCTGCCCGTCACCATGATGCTGGCCGGGCCGCGCTTGCGCGTATCGCTGGCGACCGTGCACATGGCGCTCGCCGACGTGCCGCGCGCGCTCACGGTCGATGCCATCTTTCGCGCCATCTCGCAGACGGTCGAGGCACTGCGCAGCGCGTTCGACATCGCCGAGCCGCGTGTCGCGGTGTGCGGTCTCAACCCGCACGCCGGGGAGCAGGGCCACTTCGGCGACGAGGAGATGCGGCTCGTGATGCCCGCTATCGAGCGCGCGCGCGCCGCGTTGCCGTGGGCTCGGCTCGTCGGGCCATCGGTGCCCGATGCGATCTTCCGCGACGCCGTCGACGGTAAACACGACGCCGTCGTCGCGATGTACCACGACCAGGGCCTCATCCCCGTCAAGCTTATCGACTTCGAGGAGGCCGTGAACGTGACGCTGGGCCTGCCGCTGCTGCGCACGTCGCCCGACCACGGCGTCGCCTACGATATCGCAGGCCAGGGCATCGCGCGTCCCACGTCGTTCTTCGCCGCGCTCGAGATGGCGTGCGAGGCCTCACGCGCAACGATGCTGGCGTTCGAAAGCGGCGAGACACGGTCCGCGCCATGAAGCGTCGAGCCGCGACTCGTCGTCGCCCTGTCCTGGCCCTGCGGCTGTGCCGTCTCCGCCGGCTTCTCGCCCACGAACGCGCCGCCGCACGCGCTGTTTTCGCGCGCACCCAGCACGGTCGAGGTCCACACGCTCGCGCCGACCGGTCGGCCCTTCGTCGACTTCGGGCTCTTCGAGGCGTCCGTCGACACCGTGACGCACAGCCTAGACAAGGTGAGGTGATGAAGCGGCGTCGCGAACATGCGGGCAAACGCGGCTGCTATCCGATCCTCACCGACGCGGGCGGCGCGGTCACGCCTGGGCTCGGACCGAGCGTCGGCACGGTCTGCCGCGCGACCTGCATCGTCCACCGCTGACGCGCTACGCCACGACGCGGAGCTGCTTGCGTTGCCAGCCGTCCTCCTCGAAGGAGCGCTTCCAGTCGGAGAACTTGCCGCCGGCGCGATGCGCTGCGAGGGCGCGCAGGCCTGCGGACATGCCGCCCTGGGCCATCACGTACTCGACCCATGCCCAGCGTGCCGACGTCGGCCGGACCTCGACGCGGCCCTTCAGGCCCCGCGCGAGCACGTCGAGCTTGTGCTCCACGACCTTGATGCCGGCGAAGGGTGATCCGTCGAGCGGCGTGTTGCGCTTGGCGACGAAGGGCGCGACCCCGAGCGCGAGCGGGATGATCTTCGACAGCTCGCGTGCGAAGCGGACCAGCTCGTCGATGTCGTCGTCGGTCTCGCCCGGGAGGCCGACCATCTCGTACAGCTTGAGGCCGCGCATGCCGTTCGCGCGCGCGAGCTCGGCTGCGCGCACGAGGTGCTTCTCCTTCGTCTTGCGCTGGATGATCTCGCGCATGCGCTCGGAAGCGCCATCCGATGCCGTCGTGAGCGTGCGGTAGCCGCCCTTCGCGAGTAGCCCCACGAGCTCATCGTCGAGGCGGTCCGCGCGCAGCGACGAGATGCCCACGTCGCGTCCGCCGTCGACCACACGTCGCACGATCTCGCGGATCTTCGGGTGGTCGGTGACCGCCGCGCCGACCAGACCGACGCGCTTCGCGTGCTCGGGAATCGCCGCGAGCACGCGGTCGGGGGAGACGATGCGCATGCCGCCGTTGGTGGACCGGCGCATGACGCAGTACGTGCAGCCGCGCGAGCAGCCGCGCTCCGGCTCGATGAGGAACATCGACCGCAGCTCCGTGTTCGGCGTGACGATGCGCGAGCAGGCGGGCAGCCGGTCATCGTCGATGGCGGCCACGGGCGGGAGTCGCTCGCCGTCACGCGTCGGGATCCACATGCCGGGGAGGCCGGCGATCCGAGACTTTTTGTCCTCGATATCGCCGCCGGAGAACAGGATCGCGATGACGTCGGGCGTCACCATCTCCGCCTCGCCGAGCAGCACGGCGTCCACGAACGGGCCGAGCGGCAGCGGGTTCGAGAACGTGAGCGGCCCGCCGGCCAGGATGAACGGGTGGCGGTGGTCGCGATCCGAGGCGAGCGCCGGAACCCCGGCCAGCTCGAGCGCGTCGACGAGCCCGGTGACCTCGAGCTCGTACGCGACGGAGGTGGCGATGACGGGATACTCACCGACCGGCCGCTGCGCCTCGTAGGTGAGGAGCGGCGTGCGGCTCTCGCGGTGCGCGTCGAGGTCGTCGGGTAAAAAGGCACGGTCGGCGCCGTAACCGGCGTCGTGGATGACCCCGTAGATGGCCTGGAAGCCGAGCGACGACATGCCCACGTGGTACGGGCTCGGGTAGAGCAGGGCAACGCGCTCGGCTGCGCCGGAGCGCAGCGTGCCTACCTCATCGGCGAGCCGGGCCTCGATCTCGGCGCGGTGGTCGTAGCGCTTGCCCTTCGTCTTCGTCATTTGTCCCGGGGCTCCCTCCGACCTGTACCCCGAACCCCGCTTGCTCCGGTCGGGACAGCCTGCCTCGCTCGCA
>JAYTLP010000109.1:0-2640 GCA_043729375.1 Myxococcales bacterium | reverse complement strand
CTCGATGCGCGAGCGGCTCGCGAACGCGAACGGGCCCGGCGCCTGCGGGTCGGGTGCTGGCTCGGGTGGCAGGTGCGGGGTGATGCCCTCGAGCGGGACCTTCACCCACTCGTTCTCGGGCGGCGAGCGCCAGCACACGAACGCGAGCCGGCCGCCGGTGCGCATCGCCGCGCGGACGTGCGCGAACGCGGCGGGCGGGTCGTCGAAGAACATCACGCCGAACCGCGAGAAGACGACGTCGACCGGCGGCAACGCGCCGCGCGCCGCATCCGCCTCGACGAGCGTGACCTGCGAGAGCGCGGCCGTGCGCGCGCGTGCGACCGCGAGCATCGGTGCAGAGACGTCCACGCCGGTGACCCGGCCCGTCGAACCGACGAGCCGTGCGAGCTCGATCGTCGAGTCGCCGCAGCCACAGCCGACGTCGAGCACGTGCTCGCCGGGCTGCGGGCTCACGGCGACGAGGGCGACGTCACCGAGCGGACGCAGCGCCTCGTCCATCTGTGCCTGGTACTCCGCCCACCGCTGCCCGGTGAGCCCCGACCACTGCTCGATCTGCTTCTCGTTCACTTGGTGAGAACCCGCGCCAGCTCGTCGTAGAGGTAGATCGCGCTCTTGATGGCCTTGTCGAAGTCGCCGAGGTGCAGGCTCTCGTTCTCGGAGTGCGCGTTGGTGTACGGATCCTCGACGCCGATGAGCAGCGCCGGCACGCCACCGAGCTCGCGCGCGAACGGCTCGACGAACGGGATCGACCCGCCGCAGCCGATGGTCACGGCGCGGACGCCGTAGCCCTTCTCGAGCGCGCGAAACGCGGCCTGGAACGCGGGGTGCTCGGAGTCCGTGTACCACCAGCCCGACGCGCCGTCGGAGTGCACCTCCACCTCGACGCCCCACGGCGCGAGCGTCTTCAGCTTGTCCATGAGGAGCTTCTCGACCTCCTGCGCGTCGAGGTCGGGCACGAGGCGGATGCCGACGCGCGCCCACGCGGACTCGTTGACGATGTTGCGCGCGTCCTTGCGGCTCGACGACTGGATCGCGGTGACGGCCAGCGAGGGCCGGCGCCAGATCATCTCCCACGGGTTCGTGGCCTTCTGCTTGCCCTCGGGGCCGCCGTGTCGCTCGACGCCGGGCAGGATGCCGGCCTGCGAGCGGAACGTCTCCTCGTTCGACGGCAGCGACTCGATGGCGCTCGACTCGCCAGCGGTGAGCGGCCGGAGCTTCGCGTACAGCTCGGGGATCGCGATCGTGCCGTCGTCGGCGGACAGCGCCGCGATCATCTTGCACAGCGCCATCGCCGCGTCGGGCACCGGCCCGCCCCACATGCCCGAGTGCAGCGACTGCTTGAGCGCCTTGACCTCGACCTCGACGGTGACGAGGCCGCGCAGCGCGGTGGTGATGGACGGCAGCCCCGTCTCGAAGTTGGTGGTGTCGGTGAGCACGATCGCGTCGGCCGCGAGCAGCTTCTTGTGCGTGCGCAGGAACTCGCCGAGCGAGCCGGAGCCCACCTCCTCTTCACCCTCGACGATGATCTTCACGTTGAGCGGGAGCTTGCCCGTGCCCTCGAGCCACGCGGCGACGGCGCTCGTGTGCACCACGATGCCCGCCTTGTCGTCGGCCGTGCCGCGCGCGTAGAGGCGACCGTTGCGCTCGGTCGGCTCGAACGGCGGCGACTCCCAGCGCTCGATGTCGCCCGCGGGCTGCACGTCGTGGTGCGCGTAAAGGAGCAGCGTCGGCGCGCCCGGGTTGTCGAGGATCTCGCCGTACACGTACGGGTGCGCCTCGCCGACGCGCAGGATCTGGATGTTGTGGAAGCCGCGCGCATCGAGGAGCTTCGCCGTCGCCTCGGCCGAACGCTGCACCTCGGCGGGATCGAAGCCGGGGAACGAGCAGCTCGGGATGCGCACGAGCGTCTTCAGATCCTCGACCGACTGCGTGCGGGTGGACTCGTAGGAGGACAGGGCTTTTTCGAGCATGGGACTTCATCGGCGACGGGCCGCGCCGTGTCAAGGCTGCACCCGCCCACTTACACCGGGCCCGTGGGATGTGCTATTGCGCCATCCCCGCGCCGGTCCCGACGGCAGACGACCAAGAGAGCTCTTCACGATGACCCAGACCACCATCGACGCAGCGACCGACGGAGCCACCCCCGAGCGGGACGACAAGATGCCGAGCGGCATCCCGTTCATCATCTCGAACGAGTTCGCCGAGCGCTTCTGCTTCTACGGCATCAACTCGATCCTCACGGTCTATCTGGCGTCGAACCTGCACTTCAACCAGGCGCGCGCAGCCTCGTGGCAGTCGCTGTTCAAGTCGGGCGCGTACTTCTTCCCGATGATCGGCGCGGTCATCTCCGACGTCTTCTGGGGAAAGTTCCGCACCATCATGGTGTTCTCCGCCTGCTACGCGCTCGGCTGCGTGGCGCTCGCGCTGCTCGGGCACACGCCGGAGGCCATCGCGGCGAGCCTGTTCTTCGTCGCGCTCGGCACCGGCGGCATCAAGCCGTGTGTCTCGACCAACGTCGGCGACCAGTTCACCGCCAAGAACTCCCACCTCATCGAGCGCGCCTTCTCGCTGTTCTACCTGGCCATCAACGCGGGCTCGTCGATCTCGATCTTTCTGTGTCCGATCCTGCTCAAGAATCCG
>JAYTLP010000108.1:0-2958 GCA_043729375.1 Myxococcales bacterium | reverse complement strand
CGATGTCAATCGAGGAAGCGCAGCCTCTGCTCGCGCGCAGCCCGGATCTCATCCTCCTCGACATCGAGCGTGCCGCCTCACTCTCGGCGCGCTCCGTCTTCCAGCTCCGCAGCCTCTCGCCGGTGCCCATCATCCTGCTCGCGAGCGACCTCGGGGCGCGCGAGCTCGGGCGCGCAGACGGTGCCGACGAGGTGCTCGAGACGCCACCGTCGTTCCAGGCGCTGCAGGCCGCCGTCATCCGCACGCTCTCGCGTCCCGCCAAGATCGGTTAGCGCATGTCTCGCATCCTCGACGGCAAGGCCATCGCGCAGACCTTGCGCGCCGAGCAGAAGCTCAAGGTCGACGTCCTTCGCGCGCGGGGCGTGGTGCCCGGCCTCGCAGTGGTGCTCGTCGGCGAGGACCCGGCATCACACGTCTACGTCCGCAACAAGACGAAGGCCTGCGAGGAGGCCGGGGTCGCGGTCATCGATCACAAGCTCGCCATCAGTACGACGGAGGACGCGCTTCTCGCCCTCGTCGCGCAGCTGAACGCCGATACCGCCGTCGACGGCATCCTCGTGCAGCTCCCGCTGCCGGAGCAGATCTCGGAGGCGCGCGTCATCGAGGCCATCTCGCCCGACAAGGACGTCGACGGCTTCCACCCCGATAACGTGGGTCGTCTGTGGACGGGGCAGCCGCGCTACGTCCCGTGCACGCCGCTCGGCGTGATGCGTCTGCTCGAGCGCGCGGGCGTCGCGCTCGACGGTGCAGACGCCGTCGTGCTCGGTCGCTCAAACATCGTCGGACGCCCGATGGCGGCGCTGCTTCTCGGCAAGAGCGCCACCGTCAGCATCCTCCACTCGAGGACGCGCGATCTCGAGGCGCGGGTGCGCCGCGCAGACGTGGTCATCGCCGCGATCGGCAAGCCCGAGCTCGTGCGCGGGTCCTGGATCAAGGAAGGCGCCGCGGTGATCGACGTCGGCATCAACCGCCTCACGGAGGGACCGCGCGCGGGCAAGCTGTGCGGTGACGTCGAGTTCGCAGCGGCCGCCGAGCGCGCGGGCGTGATCACGCCGGTGCCGGGTGGCGTCGGGCCGATGACCATCGCCTGCCTCGTCGAGAACACGGTCACCTCCGCCAGCCGACGCTGATGTCCCTTCGCATCCTCTTCGCAGTCCACAACCACCAGCCCGAGGGCAACTTCGGCGACGTGCTGCAGACGGCCCACGACGCGTGCTACGTCCGAATCGTAGATGCCCTCTTGCAGCACCCGCGCATGAAGGTGTCGCTGCATCACACCGGCCCGCTCCTCGAGTGGATCGAGCAGCACCGACCCGACTACTTCGCGCGGCTGCGCGAGCTCGTGCAGCGCGGACAAGTGGAGCTGCTCGGTGGCGGCTTCTACGAGCCGATGCTGTCGGTCCTGCCGGAGCGAGACGCCGTCGGACAGATCACGATGATGGCCGACTACCTCGAGCACCACTTCGGCAAGCGCCCTGCAGGCATGTGGCTCGCCGAGCGCGTGTGGGAGCCCGGCCTCGTGAGGCCCATCGTCGACGCGGGGATGCGCTTCACGCTCGTCGACGATAGCCACTTCCGCGCTGCAGGTCTCGGCGGTCCGCTGCGCGGCTACCACGTCACCGAGAAGTCGGGGCGACCGCTCGCCGTGTTCCCCATCGACAGACGCCTGCGCGAGAACATCCCGTTCTCCGAGCTGCACCGCACCCGCGAGGTCCTGGGAGACCTCGAGCGCGAGTACGGCGGCGTCGTGACGTACGGCGACGACGGCGAGAAGTTCGGGCTGTGGCCGGGCACCTTCGACTGGGTGTGGAACAAGGGCTGGCTCGACGGCTTCTTCGGGCTCGTCGACGGCGCGTCGCACCTCGAGAGCAGCCACTTTTCCGACGAGCTCGCGCGAACGCCGCCACAGGGTCGCGTGTACCTGCCGACGGCATCGTACGAGGAGATGGGCGAGTGGTCGCTGCCGGCGGCCGCGCAGCACGAGTACCTCGCGCTCCGTCAGCGGCTCACCGAGCGTGGCGAGCTCGACCGCGCGCGACCCTTCGTGCGCGGCGGCATCTGGCAGGGCTTCCTCACGAAGTACGAGGAAGCGAACCAGATGCACAAGCGCATGCTCGGCGTGTCCGCTCGGCTCGAGGCGGCGACGCGCGGAGGCAGCACTGCGGACCTCGACGTCGCGCGCAACGCGCTGTATCGCGCGCAGTGCAACTGCGCCTACTGGCACGGCCTCTTCGGGGGCATCTACCTCAACCATCTGCGCGACGCGGTCCACAGGCAGCTGCTCGTCTCGGAGGCGTTCTCCGACGCCGCGCTCGGCGCGCCGGCGCCGACCTGGGCCCACCCGTCGCCCGCTGCCCCCACCGTCCTCGAGGACACCCGCGACCACGACGCCGACCTGCGCGACGAGGTGGCGCTGCGGTCGGCGCGGCTCGCGATCATCGTCCGACCGCACGACGGTGGCTGCGTCGAGTACCTCGCCTATCGCGACAAGACGTTCCTCCTGACCAACGTGCTCGCGCGCCGGCACGAGGGCTACCACGACAAGCTGCGCGGGGGTCCGGATGGCGGCGGTGCGGTTCCTGCCTCCATCCACGACACCCGGCGCTCGAAGGAGGAGGGCCTGGACCGGCTGCTCGCCTACGACGCGACGCCGCGCTGGTGCTTCGTCGATCGCTTCCTCCAGCCCAACGAGGCGCTCGGCGCGTACGCGGTGAATCACCACCGCGAGCGCGGGGACTTCGTGGGCGCGGTATACGCGCGGATGCCCGCGCCCCTCGGCACGATCGAGCTCGAGCGCGAGGGCCGCATCGACGGTCGCGCGGTGCGCCTTCAAAAGCGCTACGTCCTCGACGGCGCCCGCCTCGAGGTTCGCTACGCGCTCCGCCTCGCAGAAGGTGAGCCGCTCGACGTCGTCTTCGCGCCCGAGCTCGCGCTCACGCTCCTCGATGGTCGCTCCCC
>JAYTLP010000107.1:0-3124 GCA_043729375.1 Myxococcales bacterium | reverse complement strand
AGCATACGCCGTCTCCGCGAGCGAGGCGCCTCAGCTCGCGGTCGCGAGCCTTCGCACGGTACCCAGCGCTTCGTCGACGTGCTTCCCCGCGCGCAGCATCGCCTCGAACCTGTGGCGGACCACGCCCCCCGAGTCCAGCACGTAGGTGACCCGGCCGTCGAGGAGGCCGAGAAGACCCCGCGGAACACCGAACGCGTCGCGCACCTTGCCCCCCACGTCGGCGAGCAGGCTGTACGCCAGCTGATGCTTCTCGGCGAACTTCCGGTGACTCTCGACGCTGTCGGACGAGATGCCGAAGACCTGCGCTCCCGCAGCCGCGAGCTCGGCGCTGCTGTCGCGGAAGCTGCAGACCTCGGTGGTGCAACCGGGCGTGCCGTCCTTCGGATAGAAGAAGATGACGACGGCGCCCTTGCCGAGCACGGCGTCGAGCGATATGGGCCGGCCGTGCTGATCCGACAGCGTGAACGAGGGTGCGCGATCGCCAACCTTGAGCTCGGACATGCGCCGACTCTAGTCGAGCGTCCGGGACCGGGCAACGCCACGACGGTTCGTTCGTGCGACGCATGCGCCAGCGAAGACGGTACGCGTGCTCGTGCACCCGATCGGCAGCAACGTGCAGCTGCGAGCTCCGAAAAGTCCTGTGCGCGGCCTCGACGATGTACCGGCCTGCGAACCGGGCGAGCAGCGCGTTCTTGCACGGATCGGCGACCGCGAGCGATGGCAGGCAAAGAGCGAGCAACGAGCGCACAGGCACGCGCGCAGCAACGCCCTCTGCACATTCTCGCCGAGTTATTCCAGGCACTTGCACTGCCATCGGGGGCGGTCGACCCGACCAGTGGACCGATCCCACCGTCGGACTTATGTTGAGGCGTCATCAGGAGAACAACAATGTGGTTCGACAAGCCTGCAACCATCCCCACCACCACCGAAGCTTTGCCTGGACGCCCCGAGCCAGTGCCGGTCCCGGAGCTCCACGCGGTGTCGCGCGCGCGGATTGTCGCGCCGTTCCCGTCTGGCACGAAGCTCGCGCAGTTCGCCCTCGGCTGCTTCTGGGGTGCCGAGCGGCTCTTCTGGAAGCTCCCCGGCGTGTACTCCACCGCCGTCGGCTACGCCGGCGGCTCGACGCCGAACCCCACGTACAAGGAGGTCTGCTCCGGCCGCACTGGCCACACGGAGGTGGTGCTCGTCGCCTACGATCCGGCGAAGGTGTCGTATGCGCAGCTCCTCAAGGTGTTCTGGGAGAGCCACGATCCGACGCAGGGCATGCGCCAGGGCAACGACCGCGGCACGCAGTACCGCTCGGCAATCTACACCTACGACGACGAGCAGGCGAAGGAGGCTGCGGCGTCTATGGCGGCGTACGACGTCGAGCTGAAGAAGGCGGGGCACCACGCCATCACCACCGAGGTCGGGTCTGCGCCGCCGTTCTACTATGCCGAGGACTACCACCAGCAGTACCTGCACAAGAACCCCGGCGGCTACTGCGGCATCGGAGGCACCGGAGTGAGCTGTCCTGTCGGTATCGAGGCGCGCTGATGGGGCGCCTGCAGATGAGTGACGCACGATGAGCGACGACCGCGCGGTGCCGCAGAGCCGGCTCGGACGGCTCGCACGCATGGGGCTCGGCGGTCTCGCCGCCGGCGCGAAGCTGCTCGTCAAGCGTGACGGCGAGGGCGCTGCTGCAGCTGCCGCCGAGCTGCTCGGCAACCTGCGCGGGCTGGCTGCGAAGGCAGGGCAGATTGCCAGCTATGTGGACGGGCTAGTCCCCGAGGAGCATCGCGCCGCGTTCCAGACGTCACTCGGGGTGCTCCGCGCCGCCGCTCCCACGTCGTCGCCCGCCGCCGTCCGCGCACGCATCGAGGCAGAGCTGGGAGGCACGGTCGAGGCGCTGTTCGCAACGTTCGACAGCGTGCCCTTCGCGTCGGCATCCATCGGACAGGTTCACAAGGCCACTCTGGCCGACGGGCGCGCGGTCGCCGTGAAAGTCCAGCACCCCGGCATCGACAAGGCGATGGCCGCCGACCTCGAGAACGCGGGGCTCCTCGAGTCGATGCTGGGTGGCCTCGGGGGCCGCAAGGTCGGCTCGAAGCAGGTGATCACCGAGATCCGCGAGCGGTTTCTCGAGGAGCTCGACTACGAGCTCGAGGCCACGCGCCAGGAGGCCTTCGCGGCGCTCTTCGAGGGCGACCCGACCATCCGAATCCCGGCGGTCGTACGCTCGCACTCCGCGCTGCGCGTGATGACGAGCGAGCTGCACCACGGTCACGACCTCGACATCGCCGCGCGCGCACCCGAGGCGCTGCGGCGCAGCTACGCCGAGACGATGTGGCGCTTCGTCTTCGGTGGCAACCTCGTCGGTGGGCAGTTCAACGCCGATCCGCACCCCGGTAACTATCTCTTCCGCGACGACGGTACCATCACGTTCCTCGACTTCGGCTGCGTGCAGCTGCTGTCGCCCGAGCACCTCGCGAACGCACGCACACTGCACCGCGCAGCTCTGCGCCGCGACGTCGCGGCATTCGACGTCGGCTGCCGGCAGCTCCTCGGCACAGAGCCCGGCCCCTACGAGAACTGGGCGCTCGCGTTCTCGCGCATGTGCTTCGAGCCCCTCCTCGCGTCGCCGTTCCGCGTCACGCGCGCTTACACCACGTCGCTCGTCGAGGCGATGGCAGGTATGAAGCGCGACCTCATGTTCGACAAGAAGTCGAAGTTCAAGCCCCTGCCCCCCGGCATGCTCTTCATGAACCGGCTGCAGTTCGGCTTCTACTCCGTGCTGGCCCGCCTCGACGTCGAGGTGGACTACATCGCCGTGGAGGAGAAGCTCTTCGAGCGCATCTGATTCACTCTCGCCCGACGAGGTACTCGCGTCGGAGCTCGCGTCCGCGATGCAGCCGGCCCTTCACCGCCGCGGCCGTGGTGTCGAGCAGTCTGGCCATCTCGCCGATGGTGTGCCCCTCGAGATCGCGGAGCACCAGCACCTCACGGTAGGTCTCGGGCAGCGATTGCATGGCGGCGGCGACGTCGCGTCGGAGTCCCGTATCGTCGTGCTTCGCGACGAGCCGGTCCACGGCCTCGTCGTCCCACGGGTCGAGCCGCAGGGTCGCGCGTCCGAGACGGTGACACG
>JAYTLP010000106.1:0-4878 GCA_043729375.1 Myxococcales bacterium | reverse complement strand
TTCATCCCGGTGCCGGGCGTGTCCCACGTACCGTCGAGGCCCGAGAAGCCATCGGTGACCGCGTACATCGCGCGCAGCAGATCGCTCTTCCACTCGAAGCGATCGAGGTAGTGCCCGACGGACCTCCGGCACAGGTCCACGAACGTCTGGCGCAGCGGCGCGCGCACGTGGCGCTCGGCCGTCTCCTCGATGGAGAGCGGCTCCTCGAGCCACGTGGGCCCGATGTCCTCGCGGAGCTGCGCGAGCTCGGCCTGCATGGCCGCGTGCGCGAGCCAGTCCTGCCTCGAGAAGAAGGACTCCATGGAGCGCTGCACGGCCGCTTCGTCGGAGCCGAGCAGGAGGTAGCGCCCGTCGGTGGTCGGCAGGAAGTAGTGCGGGTCGCGCCGCAGCACGGGGATGTCGACGCCGGCCCGCGCCATGAGCTCGGGCGGCATGAGGCCGAGCAGGTACGCGCCCGTCGAGGTCTTGAGGTTCGGTGCCTTTGCGAACGGCTGCTCCGTGCGCGTGGCCCCGCCGAGGACCGGTTTGTCTTCGAGCACCGTCACCTTGCGGCCGGCCTGCGCGAGCATCACGGCGGCGCAGAGGCCGTTGTGACCCGCGCCGATGATGAGGACATCGAGGACTTCGTCAGCCACGGAACACTCCATACGTACCGGAATAAATGAGATGGATGGCTGCCCACATGCCCCACACGGGAAACGTGAACCAGAGGCCGTTCATGAGACCGACGAACACCACGAGGTTGAAGCGCGTGTGGCCGACGTAGCGCTTGTTGAAGACGAAGCTGCCGAAGTAGACGAGGGTGCCGTACCACATCTGGTAGTTGATGATGAGCAGCATGATCCCGACGGCGCGCGCGGGCAGGATGTCGTACGTCATCGCGACGATGCACAGCACGCCGGGGATGAAAGTGGAGAAGCCGTTGCCCACGTCGATGAAGAAGCCGAACGACTTGCGGTTCGCGTACGACTCGTCGAAGACCGAGTAGCTCGACCACAGCTCCGCCCACACGCTCGGCGAGAACGTCCTGGCGAGCGGGACACGCACGTTCATGAAGTCGATGACCCGGTCGAGCTCGCGCCCCTTGTACTCGACCACGAAGCGCGCGTGCTCGCGCTCGATCTGGTCGATGCGAAAGAAGAGGCACATCTCCCACAGCGCGATGACGAGGTTCACGACGAGGAAGAACGAGACTGCCATCTGGTCCGGGTCGAGCACGCCGTGCACGTGGTGGTGCAGCGCGATGGGGATGGTGGCCAGAACGACGATGAACAGGAGGATGAGCTGGTAGACGCGCACGCGGAGCTACGGTGCCACTCGGCGAACTGGAGTTGAAGCGGAACACGACGCGGGACACCGGCAACGACCGACAGGAAATGGAGGTTGCCGCTTCGCGGCCCTGTCTTCGAAGGACACGGCGAAGCAGCCACCGCCGTGTCCGGCGCCCTGTGCCCTCAAATGAAGCCGGGCTTGCGGGCGCGGGAGAGGTCGAGCGTAGGGTAGCTCGCGTCGTACTTCGCGGAGACCGTGGACTCCTTCGCGTGGGCCTTGTCGGAGCGTGCGGCCGGCGGCGCCTCGATCGAGCCGTCGGTGTCCACCTCGCGTGCGCTGGCATGGCCGCAGGTGGCGACGACGGAGAGGACCAGGGCGAGGCCGGTGAAGGTGCGCATGGTCGGATGTAGGTGCAACGGCGGTACCAGGCTCAGCACTGCCCAACGCTCGGAGATCATTCGCGGCTGACCTCCCGGCCAGCCACTGTTCGCCGGGGTACGGCGTCCCCGGCTACCACTTCACTTCCTTCTCCCATTGCCACGCCTTCTGGCCGAAGTAGCCGCCAGTGAGCGCATCGAGCGTGGAGGTCTGCTCGTCGAGGCGGAGCAGCTCGTAGAAGACCTCCTCGTCCTCCTCGGGGCCGGAGAGGATGAGGTTCGCGATGAGGCGGTGGCGCTGGTAGTAGAGCGTCGTCACCTCGCGCACGAGGTTCTCCTCGAGCGAGTTGAGCGACTTCACGTCGAGCTCCTCCGAGTTGAAGACGAGGCGGTCGAGGTTCCACACCGCGCGGACGCGCCACAGGAGGTTGTCGTTGCTCGTGGTGACGCGCTCCTTGTAGCCGAAGGGATTCCCGTTCGTGCCCGTCATCGGGTCCACGCCGGCGCGCTGCAGCGCATAGGCCGGAAACGTGCCGTCGAGCGTGTTGGTGTACGTGTGCCCGATCGAGTTGTCGATCGAGCCCTCGATCTCCGGCACGAGCGACTTCACGCGCGACGCGGTCGCCATCTTGCGGATGCGCTCGGGCTCGAGCTTGTAGAAGCGCAGGGTCGCTTCCTGCACCTCCTTGCACGTCGGCTCGCTCTTGAGGATCTGGCGGAGCTTGCCGAACGCGTGGCTCTTGTTCGCCGACTTCGCCTTGGCAGCGCCCGGATCGCCGGTCTCGCCCGCCGCCTCGGCGTGCCCGCCCTCCGACTGCCACTGGTTGAGCGGCGCGGCCTCGGCGCTCACCGCCAGCGATGCAGCCACCGATGCAACTGCGAAGGCGAGAGCACTAGTTCGAATCCGGGTCATCGGGTTCCTCCATGTCGTCCTCGATCGCGACGACCTGCTTGCCGGTCAGCGCGTCGATGTAGTGGGCGTATTCTTCCAGGCGCAGCTGCCAGAACAGGCGCGTCTTCGGGTCCTTCGGCGGGAAGCGGAGCTGCGCGCAGAGCTGGCGGATCTCGCGATAGCGCCAGCGCACCTCGTCGAGGATCTTGGTGCGGCTGGTGCGCAAACCCTGCTCGACGAGGCCGAACGGCTGCGACACGTTGCCGTACGCGCCGGCGATCAGCTTCGACAGGTCCCACTTCACCCAGACGAGAGCCTGCGGCTCGCTCGTGCCGAACGCGCCGCAGCAGGTGGTGCTGTTGCTCGCCTGCGCGAAGCGGTAGCGGATCGGAAACGTGCCGTCGTACGTGATGGAGTGGGTCGGCGAGAGCTGCTGCTTCACCTCGACGATCACGGTCGGCAAGAAGTTCGCGTACCAGCGATCGTTGAGGCGCGTGTGGGTCGGGTTCGCGATGCCGAGGAACTTCAGCGCCCCGGCCTGCACCTCGTCGAGCGTCATGAGGAGGCGCGGGCCCTTCTTCGCGCGCTGGTGCTCGCGCGGCTCCTTCACGCCGACGCGGTAGATGCCGTACTTGGTGAGAGCCCAGGCCACCTCCGCGTTGCCGGCAAGCTTGACGAACGGGTCCTGCGCGGTGGTGTTCATGAGCGAGCGCCTGCCTTCGGCGTCGATGAGCCAGAGCTGCGTCTCCGTCGCGGCGAGCACGGTGCCCGAGCCCATCGCGACGACGCCGACGACGCTCTCGTCCTTGATGAGCTCCTTCGTGCCCTCGCTACCGAAGAGCGAGAGCCCCTTGCCGAAGGCGACGTACACGCCCTCCTCCGACTGCGCGATCGCGCTCACCTCCTGCTCGAGCGAGAGCACCGATTCGAAGCTCTGTCCGCGGTTCTCGCTCTTGTAGATGGTGCCGCCGGCGACGAGGAAGACGTTTTTCGGCTCGGCGTGGTCCCAGAGGATCTGCTTCACCTGCTCGTCGGCGAGCTTCTTGTCGGGGTGGCGCGTGAAAGTCGTGCCGCCGTTGAAGGACACGAACATGCCCTCGCTCGTGCCCGTGAACAGGACGTTCGGGTTGCCGGGATCGAAGCCCACGGAGAAGCCCACGAGCACATTGCCCTTGGGACGCGGGAAGCCGAGCGCACGCGTCCACACGCCCATGCGCTCGTCGGAGATGAAGACGCCGTTCGGCCCCGCGAGCGCGCCATGGCCCCCGGGCAGCGGCAGCGCCACGTCGAGGATCTCGGTGGACGGGTCCTCGAGCGACATCCACGGGGCCCAGCGGGTGGGCGTGACGCCGGCGTGGAGCAAGGATACGAACAGGCGGTTGGCGGTGCGCCCGAACGTGCGACTCAGCGACGGCGGACGGGCGCCACCGAGACCGCGGAGCACCATCGGATAGTACTGGCGCGCGGAGAGCACCTGCGCCTCGTAGACGGTGGACCCGCCGTCCCGCGTCTCGAGGAGGCTGCCGTCGGGAGAGCCGACCACGAAGCGCTGCGGGTCCGTGGGGTCGACCTTGAGGAAGGTGTACGGGCCCGGCTTGAACGCGCTCGCCACGTTGGTGAACATCGACTCCTGCGCGCGAGCACCGGACGCGAGGCCCACGACCGCCGCGCAGACGAGCGCGCGGGACAGCGTCACTGGGTCGTCCTCGGCAGCGAGCGCAACGACTCGACCGCGTCGACATGGATCACGCCCGCGCCCGTGTTGGAGATGCGCACGTAGCGCGCGTAGGTGACCTGGGCGACCTCGAGCTGGAAACCCGCGGGGGTGATGCCGCCGTCGCCGGCGCCGCTACCCACCCACAGGTTGACCGTCCTGTAGTTCGTGGCGTCGCTGCTGACCTCGACCGTGCCGACGGCGCCCCCGTTCAGCGCACCGTAGATCTCGAAGTCGGTGGTCGCCGAGGACGCGCCGCCTGTCTCGAGGATCTGCGAGCAGTAGAAAGCCACGACCAGACGGTCGTTCGCCGCGAGGTCGAAGACATTGCCGTCGGGCGCAGCCAGCGCAGCGAACGCATCGCCCGAGCAAGCGGGATTCTGCGCGGTCGCTTCCACACAGTTCGGAAACACGGTCCCGCACGACGTCAGGTTGCCGGCCGACAGCACTGTGACCACCTGGTCGGCATACGACACGACGAAGTCCCCTGCGTCGTTGACCGGCGCATTCGGCGCCGGGTTGCTGATGTTGCACGCCGGCACGGCCACGGCGCAGAGCACCGACAGTGACAGGTGTTGGAGGAAGCCGGGACGCACGGCGGCGGGACACTAGCACAACCATTC
>JAYTLP010000105.1:0-3236 GCA_043729375.1 Myxococcales bacterium | reverse complement strand
TCATACTGCGAGCGGCGGGAGAGGGCTATCGCAGCCAAGCGCGCGTGAGCCGTCACCACGCGTACTTCTCGAAGAAACCCCTCGACCTGGCCGTCGGTGTGGCAAGCGCTGTAGAGGAGGCAGCGGCCGTGGCCCCCCCCGAGCCGTTCGCTTCGACGGTGGTGCAGGTGCTCGCGCAGCCGTTCTTCTGCGCCCGCGGCGTGGCCGCGGCAGGGTAGCCGGTGTCCCGCGTCGTCGCGGGCTCGTCGCACGCGTCGTCGATGACCTGGTCGGCGGGCCCGTGGAACGAGATACCGGCACGCGGCCGGTCGTGCACGAGGCGAGGTCGGGGAGCGCACCGCCGGAGTGGACGACCATGACGAGCGGCAGAGGCTTCGTCGGAGCGGCGGACGCGGGCGGGTACACGGGGTACGTGCCCGCGAGCCCACGACTTCGGCGGCGCGCTTCATGTGGCCCGCATGCCCCTGCGGAGGCCGCACGACGGTCTACCGCAATCGGTCGACACCATCCCGTTCGAGTCGGTGCCGCCTGCGTCGTGGCTCGTGCGGAGCTCCGGTACGATCGAGCCGCACGAGGGCTGCCTACCTCCGCCAGGTACTTCGAAACGAGAACGGCCCCGCACGAGAGGCGGGGCCGTCCTGTGAGGCGTGTGCGGTTCGTTACAGGCCGAGCGCGGCGAGCTCGGCGCCCGAGAACCAGAAGCCGATCTCCTGCTTCGCGGTCTCCGGCGCGTCCGAGCCGTGGACGGCGTTCTGCTCGATGTCGGTACCGAACTTGTGGCGGATGGTGCCCTCTGCGGCCCTCTTGGAGTCCGTCGCGCCCATCACGGTGCGGTACTTGGCGACGGCGCCCTCACCCTCGAGCACCTGCACGATGCAGGGGCCCGAGGTCATGAACTTCACGAGGTCCTTGAAGAACGGGCGCTCGCGGTGCACGCCGTAGAACGCCTCGGCCTGCTGCTGCGACATCCACACCGTCTTGGCCGCGATGACCTTGAGGCCCGCGTCGAAGAAGTGCTGCGTGACGGCGCCCTGCTTACCCGACGCCACGGCATCGGGCTTGATCATCGAAAACGTACGCTCTTTGCTCATGTGAATTCTCTCTCTCGTCTTACTTCAAAACGCTCTTGAGCGTCGCGCCCAGCTCGGCGGGCGTGCGGGCGACCTTGATGTTGGCCGCTTCGAGCGCGTCGATCTTGTCCTTCGCGGTGCCCTTGCCGCCGGAGATGATCGCGCCGGCGTGACCCATGCGCTTGCCCTCGGGCGCCGTCTGGCCCGCGATGAACGCGGCGACCGGCTTCTTCATCTTGGTGCGGACGTACTCGGCTGCGCGCTCTTCCGAGTCGCCGCCGATCTCGCCCATCATGAGGACGGCGGTGGTGCCCGGATCGTTCTCGAACAGCTCGAGCGCGTCGATGAAGTCCATGCCCTTGACCGGATCGCCGCCGATGCCGATGCACGTCGACTGACCGATGCCGAGCTGCGTGAGCTGGTTGACGCCCTCGTACGTGAGCGTGCCGGAGCGCGACACGACACCGACGGTGCCTTCCTTGTGGATGTAGCCGGGCATGATGCCGATCTTGCACTTGCCGGGCGAGATGACGCCCGGGCAGTTCGGGCCGACGAGGCGCGTCTTGCCCTGCGACTCGAGGACGCGCTTCACGCCGATCATGTCGATGACCGGGATGCCCTCGGTGATGCAGATGACGAGCGCGAGCTCGGCCGAGATGGCCTCGAGGATCGCGTCGGCTGCAAACGGCGGGGGCACGTAGATGACGGATGCGTTGGCGCCCGTCTGCTTGACGGCTTCCTCGACCGTGTCGAACACGGGCGTGCCTTCGAAGATCGTGCCGCCCTTGCCCGGCGTCACGCCGGCGACGACGTTGGTGCCGTACTCCTTGGCGCCGCGCGTGTGGAAGGCGCCGGTCTTGCCGGAGATGCCCTGGACCAGCAGGCGGGTATTCTTGTCTACGAGCACGCTCACTTGGCACCCCCTGCAAGCTTCACGATCTTTTGAGCACCGTCGAGCATGTCGGAGGCCGCGACGAGATCGAGGCCCGACTCCGCGAGCATCTTCTTGCCGAGCTCGACGTTCGTGCCCTCGAGCCGGACGACGAGCGGCACCTTGAGGCCGACCTCCTTCACGGCGGCGATGATGCCCTCCGCGATGGTGTCGCACTTCATGATGCCGCCGAAGATGTTGACGAAGATGCCCTTCACCTTGGCGTCGGACGTGATGATCTTGAAGGCGGCCGTGACCTTCTCCTTCGTGGCGCCACCGCCCACGTCGAGGAAGTTGGCGGGCATGCCGCCGGCGAACTGGATGATGTCCATCGTCGCCATCGCGAGGCCGGCGCCGTTGACCATGCAGCCGATGTTGCCGTCGAGCGAGATGAACGAGAGGTCGAACGCCTTCGCCTTCGTCTCGTTCTGGTCCTCCTCGGCGAGATCGCGGAGCGCGTCGAACTCGGGGTGACGGTAGAGCGCGTTGTCGTCGAAGGTGATCTTGGCGTCGAGCGCGTAGACCTCGCCCTGCTTCGTGACGACGAGCGGGTTGACCTCGACGAGCGAGCAGTCGAGCTCCACGAACGCCTCGTACAGCGAGGTGAACAGTGCGACCGCGTTCTTTATCTCCTCGGCCTTGAGGCCGAGCGAGTAGGCCAGCGAGCGCGCCTGGAACGGACGGAAGCCGACGGCCGGGTCGACGAAGACCTTGAGGATCTTCTCGGGCGTCTTGGCCGCGACCTCCTCGATCTCCATGCCGCCTTCCGTCGACGCCATGACGACGATGCGCCCGGTGCCGCGGTCGACGAGCATGCCGAGGTACATCTCGCGGGCGATGTCCATGCCCTGCTCGACGAGCAGGCGCGACACCTTCATGCCGGCCGCGTCCGTCTGGTGCGTGACGAGCTGCATGCCGTAGATGGCCTTGACCGCGGCGAGCGCGTCGGCCTTCGTCTTCGCGACCTTGACGCCGCCACCCTTGCCGCGGCCGCCGGCGTGGATCTGCGCCTTGACGACCACGACGGGGTTGCCCGTCTCCTTCTGCACCCAGTCGATGGCCTGCTCGGCCTCGGCGACGGTCATTGCAGGCTTGCCCTTCGGCACCGGCACGTTGAAGCGCCGGAGTAACTCTTTGCCCTGGTATTCGTGGATCTTCACGGGAACCCCCTCCGCCGAGCCGCCGCAGCAACGGCATGCGGACGATGCGGGAGGGTTTACACGTTCACCCCACCC
>JAYTLP010000104.1:0-2398 GCA_043729375.1 Myxococcales bacterium | reverse complement strand
CATCGTTACGAATCCACGCAGTCGCGTCACCGTGTCCCCTCGGCGAGCGTAACACGCCGGGTGTCGCCGAGATGGGCATTCCACGGTCCTGGACGGGCTCCCACGGCGGCGCGCCGGTCGGGCCGGCTCAGGCGGGCGCGATGGCGATCGGGGCGAGCTCGGCCCAGGTCGGGCCGGCCTCCGCGCCGACGACGAGCGGGACCTCGAGCACGAACGCCGTCCGCATCGCCGTGGCCGCGACGCGCACCGCCTCGGCGACGTCGGACGCTGCGACCTCGAACAGGATCTCGTCGACGATCGTGACGAGCGGCGTGGCCGCGAGACCGGCCGCCCGCAGCGCGCGATCCGCCGCGAGCAGCGCGCGGCGCGTGACGTCGGCCACGGAGCCCTGGTGGCCGCCGCGGCGAGCCATGCGCTCGGCATAGGCGCGGTCCTGCGAATCGAGGGATTCGAGACCGCCGATCGGCCAGTGCCGCCCGGCGAGCGTGGTGACGTAGCCGCACGCGCGGGCGGCGGCGAGCTCGCCATCGAAGAACGCGGCGACCCGTGGATAGCGGCGGTCGAAGCGGTCGAGGATCGCCTTGGCCTCGGCAGGCGAGACCCCGAGCTGAAGGGCGAGTGCGCTGGCGCCTTGCCCGGCGAAGGTTCCGAAGTTCACCACCTTACCGAGCTGGCGCTCGTCTGAGGTGACCTCGGTGAGCGGCTTCTCGAGCACGGCGGCCGCGGTGAGCCGGTGAAGATCGGCATGCGCGCGGAGCGGCTCGACGAGCGCGGGATCCTTGGTGAGGTGGGCGAGCACGTAGAGGCCGAGCTGCTGGTAGTCGAGCGAGACGAGGAGCCGGCCCGGTGCCGCCACGAACGCGCGACGAATGCGCTGCATCTCGGGCGTGCGCCCGGGGACGCGGGCGAGATCGGGCGCGGTGTTGACGAGGCCGCCCCCGAACGAGCGGGCGGGGTGAGACCGCGAGTGGACGCGCCCGTCGGTGTCGATGCAGCGGCGCAGGGCCGTGATCCAGCTGTCGCGCAGGCGGCGCAGGAGCCGCCAGCGCAGCACGAGGGGCACGATCGCGTGCGCGTGCTCGATGCGCTCGAGTGCCTCGATCGAGGTGCTCCAGCCAGTCTTGGTGTGGCTGACGATCGGCAGCTCCAGCTCCTCGAACAGCACGCTGCCCAGCTGCTGGGTGGAGTTGATGTTGAACGGGTGCCCGGCGAGCGCCTCGATCTGGGTCGCCAGCTCCGTCTCGATCGCGGCGAGGGCCTGCTCGGCGTCGTCGAGCGCGTGCGGGTCGACCACGATCCCGGTGAGCTCCATGCGCGCGCAGGTCGCGGAGAGGTCGAGGTACTCCGCGAGGAGGGCCGGCTCCGTGGTCGGCGCGAGCGCGGCCCATGCGGCGGCGGTCGCGTCCGCGTACGTGCCCGCGAACGCGGCCGCGCGATCGACGGGGAGCTGGGACCACTGCCTGCGCTTGACGCCCACGCCGCGCACGGTCTCGTCGCTCGGCAGGCCGCGCCCCAGGACGTGCTTCGCGAGCGTGGGGAGGTCGTGCGGGGCCCAGTTGCTCGGCTGCGCGAGGTGCGAGGCGGACTGCGAGTCCGCGACGACGCCGGCCAGCGCGACGTCCATGCGTGCGAGCGTGACGAGCGCTTCGACGAGGTCGTGCGTGAGCTTCGGCGCGCCGGGATTGCCAAGCCACGTCGCGAGGACGGGCCACGCCGCGCTGTCGACCGGCACGTAGACGGCGGCGCTCGTGCCGTCGGAGGCGACCGCGCGCAGGGCAACGCCGGCGAGCGCGCCCCGGACCGGCGCGGGGTCGCCGACGAGCAGGTGCAGCGCGACGGTGCGCCCGGCAACGGTCGCGAGGTGGGCGACGAGGTCGTCCGGCTTCGTGATCACGTCGGTCGGGGTGACCTCGTCGCCGACGGCGAGGAGCTCGGCGAACCCGAGGCGGTCGTAGAGCGCGTTCAGCGGCGTCGCGGCGGGCGGCCGGAATGCCAGCTCGTCGAGCGGGGCGGGGAGGGCGACGGTCCCGTCGAGGCGGGCGCGCGCCAGCGTGGCATCGAGCGTGGGCTGCGCGGCACGCAGCGCAGTCCCGGGGCGGCCCTTGATCGACGCGAGCTGGGCGACCGCGCCGGCGACGGACCCGTACGTCTCGAGCAGGGTCGTCGCGCCCTTCGCGCCGATGCCGGCGACGCCGGGCAGACCGGGCCCGGTGTCATCGCCGACGAGCGCGAGCCACTCGGCGACGTGCTCCGGCCCGACCGCGAATCGCTTGCGCACGATCTCGGGCGTGTAGCGGGCGTCCTTGTTCGCGTCGTACCACCAGACGCGGTCGCTCACGAGCTGCGCGTAGCGCTTGTCGACGCCGACGATGATCACGTCGTCGCCGGCCGCGAGCGC
>JAYTLP010000103.1:0-3564 GCA_043729375.1 Myxococcales bacterium | reverse complement strand
CGCGGCTGGTGGAAGGCACCGAGCAGGTTCTTGCCGGCCGGCAGGTTGACGGCCGTCTTGCCGCCGATGGACGAGTCGACCATCGCCAGCAGCGTCGTGGGCACCTGCACGTAGTCGATGCCGCGCAGCAGCGTGGACGCGACGAAGCCCGCCGCATCTCCGACCGCGCCGCCGCCGATGACCACGAGCACCGTGTCGCGATCGACGCCCTGCTGGACGAGCGCCTGCGCGAGAACCTCCACGGCGGCCAGCGTCTTTGCGGGCTCGCCCGCCGGGCTGGTGACGAGAGGCGCACGCAGCGCCGAGGCCCACGCCGGCCCACGCTCGAGCCCGGCGTCACACACGACGACGAGTCGCCGACCGGTGAAGAGCAATGCCAGCTCGGCTCGCAGCGCGTCCGGTCCGTCGGAGCCCCGGTACACGACGACGTCGTACGGTCCGCCCTCGGCCACGGGCATGGGCACGTTGACGCGGTGCCGATCGGTCACGAGGCGAGGGCCTCCACCACGAGCGCCACCACCTCGTCGGTCGAGCGCGAGTCGGTGTCGATCTGGTGGTGCGCGCGCTCGTACGCCGCGCGCCGCTGCTCCCACAGCGAGTCGAGCGTCACCTCGGCGTCCGGTGCGGTGCGCAGCAGCGGTCGCGACGCGAGCCCGCCGCGCTGACGCGCGAGCCGCGACAGGATGGTGGTCGGCTTCGCGCGCAGGTACACCACACGTCCGCGCGCGAGCAGAAGCTCGATGTTCTCGGGGCGCGTCACGACGCCACCCCCCGTCGCCACGACCGTGTCCTCGGCATCCAGCTCGACAAGCATGCGCGCCTCGCGATCGCGAAAGGCGTGCTCACCTTCGGCCGCGAACAGCGCCGCGATGGTCATGCCACTCTTCTCCTCGAGCGCGCGATCGAGATCGACGAAACGCCGGCCGAGCGCCGTGGCGAGCGCGGTCCCCACGACGGTCTTGCCCGCGCCCATCATGCCGACGAGGTAGATGGGCTCAGAGCCGTGCGATGGCATCGACGTGGGCGGCGAGGTTGCGGAGCACTTCGGCGAGCGAGTCGCCCCCCGTCTTGTCGAGCAGCGCATCCGCGATGACGTAGGCGACCGCAGCCTCGGCGATGACGGCGCCCGCCGGAACGGCGCACGAGTCGGTGCGCTCCTTCTGGGCCGAGAACGCCTCCTTCGTTGCGAGATCGACGGAAGCCAGGGCCCGCGCGAGCGTCGGGATCGGCTTGAACGCGGCACGCACGACGATCGGCTCGCCGTTGGTGATGCCACCCTCGATGCCGCCCGCATGATTGGTGGCGCGCGTGTACCGCCCGCCGTCGTACGCGATCGGATCGTGGACCTGAGAGCCACGCCTGCGCGCCGACTCCATGCCGAGGCCTACCTCGACCGCCTTCACCGACTGGATCGACAAGAGCGCCTGCGCGAGCCTGCCGTCGAGCCGAGCGTCCCACTCCGCGTGGCTGCCGAGCCCCGGCGGCACGCCCCACACGACGACCTCGCCGATGCCGCCGAGCGAGTCGCCTGTCTTCTGTGCGGCCTTGATGGCCTCGATCATCCGCAAGCCGGTTGCGTCATCCGCGCAGCGTACGTCGCTCGTCTCGGCGAGCGCGCGTAACGCAGCGGCGCTGGCAAAGGTGGCAGGCGGCGCATCGACGCCACCGATGGTGGTGACGTGGCACGCAAGCTCGATGCCGCACTGTCTCAGCAGCGCCTTGCAGATTGCGCCCGCGGCGACGCGAATGGCCGTGCTCCGTGCAGACGCGCGCTCGAGGACATCGCGCGCGTCGGAGATCTCGAAGCGCAGCGCGCCGGCAAGATCGGCGTGGCCGGGGCGTGGCCGCGTGAGGGCCTTGGCAGCGGGATTGGGCCCGAACGGCGACATGGTGTCCGTCCAGGCGTCGTGGTCGAGGTTGCGGATGACGAACGCGAGCGGTGCACCGATGGTGTGTCCGCTGCGGACCCCGGCCAGCACCTCGATCTGGTCGCGCTCGATCTTCATCCGACCGCCCCGCCCGTAGCCGCCCTGGCGACGGGTGAGGTCGGCGTCGATGAGTGCCTTGTCGAGCGGGATGCCGTGCGGCAGACCGTCGAGGATGCCGCACAGCGCCGGGCCGTGCGACTCCCCCGAGGTCGAGAGGCGGAGTCTCATGGGAGCTAGCGGGCGACCATCTGGCGGTTGACGATGCGCGGCGTGATGAAGATGAGGAGCTCCGTGCGGTCGTCGTTCTCGCGGCGGTTCTTGAAGAGCCAGCCGAGGATCGGGATATCGGCGACCCAGGGAAGCTTCTGGTACGCGGCACCGGAGTTGCGGGTGTAGATGCCACCGATGACCGCGGTGTCTCCGTCGCGAACGAGCATCTCCGTGTGGGCCTGGCGCTTGAGGATGGTCGGGTCGCCGCGCGCGCCGAGCCGCCCGAAGTCGGGCTCGTTGCGGGTGACGGAGACGGTCATGGCCACCGATCCCTCGTTGGTGACGTGGGGCTTGACCGTGAGGTTCAGCTTTGCGTCGACGAAGATCGTGTTGGTGCCGGCCGCGCTCACGACGGAGATGGGAATGGCGGTGCCCTGCTCGATGCTCGCCTCGACGTTGTCGAGCGTCGTGATCTTCGGTGACGACACGATGCGCACCTGGCCGGTGGACTCGAGCGCCGAGAGGCGCAGGTTGATGTTGTACGCACCAGACAGCGAGCCGAGCGCGATGCCGAGCGCGCCGCCGGAGCCACCGCCTGTTGCGGCCGGGAGGTTCACGACGTAGTTCGGGTTGGCTGCAGACGCGGAGGAAGCGGGCGAGCCGGGGTCGACGGACTGCCCGGCGACGCCGACCGTCGACGGGAACGTGAGGCCGGTCGGGTTGCCGGTCGCCGCGGAGTTGAGCGTGTTGCCACCCCACTGGATGCCGACCTGGCGGACGAAGTTCTGGCTCGCCTCGACGATGCGAGCCTCGATGAGCACCTGCGGGGTCTGCGTGTCGAGGTTGCGGATGAGGTCCTCGGCGAGCGCGATGTTCGACGCCACGTCGGAGACGATGAGCATGTTGGTGCGCTCGTCGACAGACACCTTGCCGCGCGAGGAGAGCAGCTCGGCGACGCGTGGCAGCATCTTGTCGCCGGTCGCGTAGCTGAGCGGGATGAGCCGCGTGTCGAGCGGCTTGAGCTCGATGGACGCCCTGGCGCGGGCGAGCTCGGCCTCGAGCTCCTTCTCGAGCACGGCCAGCGGGGCGACGCGGATGAGGTTGCCCTCGCGCTGCATGCCGAGGCTCTTGGCCTTCAGGATGACGTCGAGCGCCTGATCCCACGGCACGTCACGCATGCGGATCGTGATGGAGCCCTTGACGTCGTCGGAGGTGATGATGTTCACCTGACCGACGTCGGAGATCATGCGCAGGATGTTGTGGATGTCGAAGTCCTTGAAGTCGAGGTCGATGCGGCGCCCGCTGAAGCTCGACCGACGACCGCCGCGGCCCGGCTGCGGCAAGTTGGTCGCGCTGGTCGCGAGCTGCAGCGGGATCGATGCGCCGTAGCCGCCGACACGGAGCGGCGCGATGGACTGCGAGCGGG
>JAYTLP010000102.1:0-7670 GCA_043729375.1 Myxococcales bacterium | reverse complement strand
TGGGCCGCCGCGCCCGGCGCACGTCCGCGCAGGGCCCGACGCTCGCGGAGCAGGCCGATGCGCTTCTGGACCGGGCACCGGTCGAAGCACCACCCGTCTCGCCGCGCGTCCGTACGCTCGTGCTCGGCGCGTTCGCGACCTCGGGCGCGACCGCGATGGTGTGCCAGGTGCTGTGGAACCGCGCGCTGGCCATCGTCATCGGCTCCTCCGTCTATTCGTTCACGCTCATCTTGCTCGCGTTTCTCGTGGGCCTCGCATCCGGCGCCGCCATACTCGGACCCCTCACCACGCGCTCGCGCCAACCGGTCGTGTGGCTCGGCGCCGTGCATCTGGCGGTCGGCGCCGCGGTGCTCGCATCGTACGAGATCATCGACAAGCTGCCCGCCACGTTCCTTGCGCTCCTGCGCGGCGGCACATTCTCCGTCGAGGGCGTCATCATGTGCCAGTTCGTCCTCGCGCTGCTCGCCCTGCTCCTGCCGACGCTCGCGATGGGAGGCGTGCTCCCCGTCACGATGAGCCTGGTGAGCCGCGGCAAGGACGACGTGGGCGGAGACGTGGGCCAGGCGTACGCGCTCAACACCGTCGGAGCTATCGTGGGCTCGGTGGCTGCGGGCTTCGTCGTGCTGCCGCTCGTCGGGCTCGAGCTCGGGCTGCGCGGCTGCGCGCTCGTCTCGATCGTGCTCGGCCTCGTGTTCGTGCTGTTGCCCGAGCAAGGTCGCGTGCGGCGAGCGCTGCCCGCCGTCGCGCTCCTTCTTCTCGTGTTCGTGGTGCCGGGCTGGAACCTGCTGCGCTTCACGGCCGGGCTGTTCCGCGTCTCGATCGCGCGCCAGATCATCGAGGTGAATCACTGGGCGATGCCGCAGCTCGAGTACTACAAGGACGGTACCGCCACCACGGTGTCCGTCGAGAAGTGGGCCCGCACCGTTGCGCTCAAGAACAACGGCAAGGTCGACGCGTCGAATGGTGACGACATGGCGACACAGATCATGGTCGGCCTCATGCCGTTCCTCTTCCACCCGACCGCGCTAGACAAGCCGCCGCGCGCCGCCGTCATCGGCTTCGGCTCGGGCGTGACCATCGGTGCGGTGACGCAGTTCCCGATCGGCTCCGCCGACGTCATCGAACTCGAACCAAACGTCGTGAAAGCCGGTACGCGCTTCTTTGGCAGCGTCAACCACGACCCGGAGTCGAACCCGCGCGTGCACGTGGTCATCGACGACGGGCGGAGTTTCCTCGCGGCGGGCCGGAACGACCCGCTCTACGACGTCATCGTCTCGGAGCCGTCGAATCCGTGGATCAGCGGCGTCTCGAACCTGTTCACGGTCGACTACTGGAAGATCGCGCGCTCACGGCTCAAGGACGATGGCGTCTTCTGTCAGTGGGCGCAGCTCTACGAGATGTCTCCACGCAACGTGAAGATCCTGCTGCGCTCGTTCTCCTCCGTGTTCCCGTACACGTACACCTTTGCGGCCGAGGACCTGTCGTCCGACGTGATCATGATTGCGTCGAACCACCCCCTCGAGCTCGACCTCGCGCACCTGCGTCTTGCCTTTGCCAATCAGAAGCTCGCGGCAGAGCTGAAGCGCGGCGGCGTCGCTTCCGCCGAAGATCTGGTCGCGTACCTGTTGCTCGTGCCCGAAGAGATGCCCGCCTTCACCGCAGGTGCGCCCATCAACACCGACGACAACGCGCTCATCGAGTACGCGGCGCCCCGCGATCTCCTCGGTACGTTCCACTACGATCCGTACCTCGCTCGCGTGTACGGCACCGACTGGCCGTACGGTCGCTTCGAGAAGCACCTCGTGAACCTGGGCAGAGGGCGCGAGCTCGTCGAAAGCGAGCTCAAGCTCTCGTACGCGCTCCTGGCCCACGGTCGCCGCATCCAGTCCGCGCGCTTCCTCGCGAAGGCCGTGGCGGATGGCACGCCTGCCGCCGCAGCACACACCCAGGCTCTCTACGACGCCCTCGACATGCGCAAGACGTCGGAGTTCGAGGAGCCACTCGCACAGCCGACCGACGGGGATCCGCTCGGCGTCGACTCGCTCGAGCCCGCACACGCCGGCAAGTCTGCCAAGCCCGGGGAAGCCGAGCGCATCGCGCACGACGCCGCGGAGCTGACCCGTCGCGCGCGCGCCGGTGCGTACGCGCACGGCCTGCTCCTCCTGAGGGACTGGTCGGAGTCGATGGTGGCAGAGGCGGGACCCGACTTCTCGCTGCTCGTCGGGGTGCTGCTCTACAAGTCGGCGCTGTACACGGAGGCGGTGGACCGTCTCAAGCCGCTGCTCGCCGACGACGCATACGTGAGGCGGCGGCCCGCGCTCCTCTACTATCTTGCCCGCGCGGAGTACGGCGACGCGATCTACGACGCGGCTGTCCGTAACATGGAGCGCTACCTCGCGCTCAGGGGCTCGCCAGCTCCTGCCGCAGCGCCTCCGGCACGAGGCGACTGAACATCCCGAGCAGCGTCGGATGCTCGTGGGCCGGCCGCGCCGCATCGAGGGTACGCTCCGCCGCGGCGAGACAGATGCGCGGACTCTCCACGTCGTCGGGGTGACGTGACGCCACGAGAAGCCCCAGCTCGAGCAGGCGCTCTGCAATGCGCGCCCGCACGTGCGGCGTCGCGCTCTCGTCGGCGACGCGAGCAAGTGCAGCATCGAGCGCGACGAGCTTGTCGGTGGCCGCGCCGTTCACCACCTCGCCGATCGCCGCGTCGAGCGCCGTGATGGCGTCACGAGCCGGCACGAGCAGCGAGAGCTCCGGGCGGTCGAGGATGGCCAGGAGTTCCGCGTCGGTGGCGTCGGTGACGCCGAAGCGCTGCCGCAACGGGTGCGGCGCCGCGAGCTCGTCTGCCGTGGGCTGGAGGCGCATGTGGAACCGTGCGTACGTCTCGGGTGGGACGCGGCGCTCCTCGACCATCTGGCGGTAAGCGCGTTCGAACAGCACACGCGCGTGGACACCGGAGATCTCGCCGACGAGCGCCTTGTCGCTGCCCTGCATGATTCGGAGCTGGTCGCGCCACGCCTTGCGCGAGACGTCGACAGCGGTGAGGGAGACGACGCCGTGCGTCTCCGACAGCTCGACCTCGAAGATGCCGAAGCCCGCGTCCCCGGGCTCGACGTACCAGACGACCCGCTCGCCACGACCGTCGATGATGGAGGCCCAGCTGGGCGGAGGCGGCTCCGCGAACGGCCCCGCCACGCGGTACACGCGCGGCGGCACCACCGTCGGCGCCGCACCGCGGGTGCGCAGGAGGTGGAGGGCCTTGCGCGCGGCCTTTGCCAGCGTCTTGTCCGACGACGTCCCGAGTCGATCGAGTCGCTGGGCGTCGCGTCGCTCGGTGAGGACCGAGACGAGCTGCGCGCGTTCGCCGTCGGAGAGGCCCGACGGCAGCAGCGCGACGTCGTCGTTCACGAAGGCAAGGAGGCCGAACGGAAGGTCGTTCACACCCGGATGATACCCTCAGGCGGGCGCGCCGAGACCCCCGAGCCTCGCACGCAGGCTCTTGCCGAGCCGGAGGAAGCTCAGCGCCGCGGCGATACCGAGAGCGAGGCACGTGGCCCACAGCGCCGTGGCACCGCCGTGCTCGAGCACGAGCGTGCCACCCACGGGGCCGAGCAGCGCGCAGGCGCCGAACGACATCTGCCACACGCCCTGGTACCCGCCACGCAGCTGCGGAGGCGCGAGATCGGCGACGAGCGCGGGCGTGACGGGAGAGCTCGCGATCTCGCCGAGGGTCCACAGCGCGACGCTCAGCGCGGCGCCCGCGACCCCGAGCGACAGGCCGTTGCACGAGAAGCCGAGGCCGGTGAGCACCGCGCCCACTGCGAGAATGCGTGTACGACGGTAGCGGCCGACGACGCGGATCCACAGCGGCTGCAGCAGCACTATGAGCACGCCATTCTCGGCCATGACGAGCCCGTAGACCTCGGAGCCGATGCCGCGGGCCCGCAGCGCGATGGGCAGCGACACCTGCGCCTGCTGGAACACGAGGCCGAGCAAGCCCTGCGCGAGCACGAGGCGCAGCAGGAGACCGTCGGAGAGCACGTCGGACATGCGCGCTCGCGCGGCCTCGGTGCGCGGCGGCGCCGTCTCGGGCACGACGAAGAACACGACGAGGCCGAAGAGCGCCGTGGTCGCTGCATCGGCGACGAAGAGTCGCTCGAAGCCGTGCCGTGCAAGGAGGCCGCCGAGCGCCGTCGCCACGGCGAAGCCGAGGTTGACCGCCCAGTAGAGCAGCCCGTACGCGCGAGGTCGCTGCGCAGGCGTGCACACGTCGGCGACCTGAGCCTGGAACGCGGGTCGATAGAGATCGCCGGCGAGGCCGAGGTGGAACGCGGCCAGCGCGAGCGCGAGCGGGCTCGTGGCGAGCGGCACGATCAGCATCGCGAGTGCGCCCCACGAGAAGCCCAGCAAGAGCGTCCTGCGCCGGCCGATGCGATCGGCCAGCTGGCCGCCGAGCAGCCCCGAGCACAGCGAGCCGAACCCCCACAGCGAGCACACGAAGCCCGCGCGCGTAGGCGAGTAGCCGCGCTGCTGCGTGAGATAGATGGCGAACAGCGGGATGACGAAGCTCCCGACCCGGTTGACGAACGTGCCGGCGAACATGACCCAGAAGAGTCGCGGGAGCCTCGGCGCGGGCTCGTCCATCAAAAGAGCAGAAGCGACGCGCCGAGCGAGACGCTGAGCGGAGAGCCCAGCGGCAAGTGCTCGTACGAGAGCTGCGCGGTGAGCGCGACGCGCCCGAGCCATGCATCGAAGCCGACTCGCGCCCCGCCTCCACCGAACGTGCGTGGCCCGCGGCACGCGGAGCTCCCCTCGGCGTAGGCAGCCTGCCCCCCGACACTCGCGTGGACCTCGACGAATGGATCGAGCCAAGACGCCGAGCGCCCGTTGAACAGATCGGCGCGTATTCCGAGCGAGCCGAGCGCCGCGTGCGGGCGCTGCTCGGTGCCACACGTCGTGGAGTTGCGAGTCGCGAGGACAGCCAGCGCAGACGCGGTGGCCGACAGTGGCCCCCAGATCCTCGCGCCGAGCGAGAGCTCCGTGGGGAAGATGGCCCAGTGCGCCGCCGTGAGCGATGCTCCCACGCCGGTCGTGACGGTGCCGCGCATTCGCCAGCGCGGCGGGTCGTTCCTGGGTGGCGGCTCGTAGATCCCGGTCGGCGGCTCCACCTCGCCCGGCGACGCGGCCGCGCACATCGGAACGAACATCGATGCGATGAGGAGGCGACGCACGGGGTTCGACGATTATGGCGTGTAGTCGAACACGCGTGGAAGGCCCCGCGCCTTCCTCAGGCCAGACCGCGCGTGATATGGGGTGGCCGATGTCATGTACGCCTTCGCCCGCCCGCAGGTTCGCGATGGTTCTGCGCGCGTCCCTGCTCGCCGCGCTCGGCGCCGGCGCGATCGAGCTCGTCGTGGGCTTTGCCCGCCCGACGGCCGGCCACTACGGGTTCGGCGATCTGCTTGCGGCGCTGCCCGCGACGCTGGGCCTCTGGGGCCTGTTCGGCGCGCTGCTCGGCATCGCACAGGCGAGCGTGGCCGCGGGCTTCGTGGCGACGTTCGGCGCGCGCCTCGGCGGATTCATGGGGCGCCTGCGAACCGACGAGGTGCTCGACCGCTGGACGGCAGGCTCGCTCGTTGCGCTCGGGTTGACGCTCGTCATCGAGGTCGTGCTCGTCCGCGCGTACCTGCTCGCGGTCGGGCTGCAGATGGCCTCCCGGCGCAACACGGCACTCTCCACCGGGCTCGTCGCGGCGCTGGGCCTCGGGCTCGTCACAGCGCTCGCGCCTGCCCGCGTAGCCATCGGTCGCAGCGTCGTCCGCGTCGTCCCGCGTCCGCGCTCGCTCGTGCTTCTCGGCCTCGCGATGGTTCTCGTCGTGGTCGCCGTGGTCGGCGTCCTCGGCACGATCGATTGGCGCGTGATGGACTCGGGTCCGTACAGAGGCCTCTGCATCTTCGTCGTGCTCGAGGTGTTGCACCTCGCGTACTGGACGGGTCCGGGACGGGGCCGCAGGGTCGTCGAGACGGCGTGGCCCGCGCGCCTCCTCGCCGCTGCCCTCGTGCTCGTGCTCGTGTGCTGCGGCCTCGCGTGGAGCGCGTTCGGCGGAAACGCGCACGCTGTGCAGCTCGTCGCCGAAGAGACCGGCCTCACGCGCATTCTGCTTCGCACCGCACGCGGCTTCGCCGACCACGATCACGACGGCTACGCGGCCCTGCTCGGCGGGGGTGACTGCAACGATCACGACGCGACCAGCAACCCCGGCGCCGAGGAGATCCCGGGCAACGGCATCGACGAGGACTGCGACGGCCAGGACGGCGTGCGCCGAATCGCTGCAACGGTGAAAACCGCGGTGCCCGAGCCCGCGCGCACGTTCCCCAAAGACCTCAACGTCTTCGTCATCACCATCGACACGCTGAGGGCCGACCGACTCGACGCCGCGCACATGCCGAACGCGAACAAGCTCGCCGAGGCCTCCACGCGCTTCGACGACGCCTACTCGCAGGCGCCCAACACGCCGCGCAGCTTTCCGTCGTTCCTGTTCAGCCGCCTGCCGTCGCAGGTGAAGTGGGGATCGAAGAACGCGAACTTCCCCGTCGTGGTCTCGTCAAAGGCCGGTGGCGATCCGTCGTTCTTCGAGGAGCTGGGGAAGGCGGGGCTCGTCGCGCACGGCGTCTTCTCGCACTTCTACCTGAGGCCCGAGAACGGCATCGCGGAGGGCTTCGCGAGCTGGGACAATGAAGGCGCGCTGGCTCTGCACGACTCCAACACCGACATCGCGGCACCCCGCATCACTGCCAGAGTGCAGCTACAGCTCGCGAGGCTCGGCAAGTCACACGAGCGCTTCGCGCTGTGGACCCACCTGTTCGAGCCGCACAGCAAGTACATGGACCACGCCGAGTTCCCGTCGCGCTCGGGCGGCACGAAGGGCCTCGAGGAGAAGTACGACGGCGAGGTCGCGTTCGCCGACAAGCACGTGGGCATGATGCTCGCCGCGCTCGACCACGCCGGCCTCGCGGACAAGACGATCGTGGTGCTGATGTCCGACCATGGCGAAGGCTTCGGCGAGCACAAGGTCTTCGGCGAGCGCATGTACTTCCACGGCCAGACCATCTACGACGAGCTGCTGCGCGTGCCGCTCGTGATCCACGTGCCGGGCGTGGCGCCGCGCCGCGTGCCGGAGCCCGTGATGCTCATGGACCTCGGGCCGACGTTGCTCGACCTCGTGGGTCGACCTGCGCCGCCGAGCATGCTCGGTCGCTCGCTCGTCCCCGCGCTGCTCGGTAGTACTCTGCCGGCGGTCCCCGTCTTGGCCGAGCTCCTGACGGCGCCGTCATGGCAGCACAAGTGGCGGGCCGTAGTCGACGCGGGCTGGAAGCTCATCGACAAGCAAAGCGAAGGCTCGCTCGAGCTGTACGACCTTTCCGTGGACCCCACGGAGCAAAGGAACCTCGCCGAGAGCGAGCCGGACCGCGTGACGAAGCTGCGCGCCGAGCTCGTTCGCTAGAGAACATGCCCATCCCGACGACACCACTCCTCGCAGTCGACATCCTCATCGAGCTCGAAGGAGAGCTCGTGCTCATCGAGCGCAGGCACGAGCCGCCGGGGTGGGCGCTCCCGGGTGGCTTCGTCGACGTGGGCGAGGCGCCGGCCAGCGCAGCCGTGCGCGA